>JBDREN010000042.1:0-19110 GCA_043819795.1 Elusimicrobiota bacterium | reverse complement strand
GCTGCGGTATCGGCGAGTGCTCCGCGCAGGGGATCCTCGCCTGCATGGACGGCGAGCAAAGCGATACCTGCGCGCCCGGGCCCCCCGCGACGGAGGTCTGCGACGGGCTCGACAACGACTGCGACGGCGAGGTGGACGAGGTGGACGCGGACGGCGACGGGGTCAACGACTGCGGCGGCGACCGGTGCCTGGGCTCCACGGGGGAGAGCATCGCCTTAAACCCCAATCAGTACGCGCAGAACGCGCCCTTCGGCGCCTTCGAGGTGGGCCCGAACAACAAGGCCAGCCAGGTCTACGACATGGCCGCGACAGGCGGCTGCACCTGCGCCCAGATCGTGGCGGCTTCGGGAGCGGGCAAGGGCCACCTCAAGAAAGGCTGCTCCCCCGGCCTCATGGAGGAATGGACGGGCATCAGCGGCGAGCCCGACCGCGCTTCCAACGCTGGCGATAAGAAGAAATAGACGGGTTACTCAAAGCCGGTGCCTGGCACCGCTTTGAGTAACCCGGCGAATGAGAGCCGGGGTGGGGTGGATAGGCGAGCGGGGACAGCGGCGTACGCCGCCGTCCCCGCTGTCTGTCGGGGGCAAGAATCCGCTATCTCGGGCAGCAGCCGGCCCCGCAGGCCGAGGTCTTCTTCTTCTCGCCGGACCCGATCAGGGGAAGCACCTTCTCCACCTTGAAATAGACCAGGAACTTCGGCCCCTCCCCGTAGTCCTCGGCCGTGCACCGGGTATTCTTCACCAGCTCCTCGAGGAGCTTGCCCCCGGCCTCCTCCTGGAACTTGGTCAAAAACAGCCTCTTGCCCTCAGACTCCCCGCCCTGCTCGATGAAGAGGAACGCGGCGTGCGGGTTGGACTGGAGATTGCGCCGCGTGAGACGGTCGTTTGTGATGAACGCCACGCTCCCGTCCTCGAACACATGGGGGCGCGCGTAGACGGCGGCGTCCACCTTGCCGTCCTTGTCGGCCGTGGCCAGCACGCCGATGCCTTTCTTCTCGTCGAAGTACTTCTTAAGTTCCATATATAGCCTCCTCGCTGTCCTTTGATGGTTTTTTCTTCCGTTAATGAGTGTCCGGGGGGAGCCCGGCGTTACATAAGGGCCCGGCGTTGCCTCATAACCGGCTGGCAGAAGTAGTCGGTCTCCATGAGGCGCAGGCGCCAGACCGTCATTCGGTTCATCTCTCCCCGCCCGGTAGAGATGCGCCATCATGGTGTGCAGCGAGGATCCGATTTCCGAGCCCATGGATGCCGTATCCTGGCAAAAACCGCCGGACGGTCCTATGCGAGGATCTCCCGAAGCGCCTCGGCCAGGCGCACGTACTCTTCCTCGCGGTTGTAGGCCTGCGCGGAGATCCTCAGAAGAAGCCGCCCGTCCTGGAGCAAGATGACGGGCACCTCGATCCCATGGCTCCTGAGCAGCGCGTCCTGCAGGGGGTGGTGGTGGGCCTCTGGCGGGGGGAGCTCCGCCCGCACCACCGGGAGCGGGATCGCGGCCATGGATCCCAGCATGCCGGGATCCGGCGCCTCGGGGACTCCCAGGGCGCGGCATACGATGGCTCGGCCGCGCACGGCCAGCTCGTGGTTGCGTCGGCGGAGCTCCGGCCAGCCCCCCTCATGTAGCGAGCCCATCAGAGAGACGGCCAAAGGGACGCACAGCCAGGCCGTGGGGTCGAAGGTGCCCTGCCAGTCGAAGAGGTTGTGGAAGCGCGAGCGCCCCGGGATCAGCCAGCCGATCGCCTTGCTCACCGACGTGGGAAGGACCCCTTCGCGCCGGTCCTCGCGTACATGCAGGAAGGCGGCGCCCTTGGGCGCGCACATCCACTTGTGACAGTTGCCGGTGTAGTAGGCGGCGCCGATCTGCCGGATATCCAGCTCCAGCATGCCCGGGGCGTGCGCCCCGTCGACCAGGGTGTCCACGCCCTTGGCCGCCAGCTCGCGAACCAGCCGGCGTATCGGCAGGACCAAGGCGGTGGGGCTGGTCACATGGTCCAGCACCGCCAGCCGGGTCTTGGGGGAAACGCCCGCCAGCACGGCCTCCATCACGGCGTCCTCGCTTCCCGGGGGGAAGGGAACGGGGGCGAAGACCGCCTTGGCTCCGGCGCGCTCCGCGAAGATCCTGGCCGCCCACCGGGCCGATTCGTAGCAGTGGTCGATCAGCAGGACCTCGTCTCCCGGCGCGAGCTTCACCGAGCGCAGCACCGCGTTGAGGCCCGCCGTGGCGTTCGCCACGAATACCAGCCCCTCCGGTTCGGCCCCCACAAAAGCGGAAAGCACGCAACGGGCGTCGTCAAGCACGGCACCGCTACCTTCGGGCTTCTAGATCTTCCCAGCGTTTATACAGCGATTCGACCTTCAGTCGCGCGGTGTCCAGCGCCTGCTGGCGCTTCATGAGCTCGTCGGCGTTCGCGGCCACGGAAGGGTCCTCCAGGGTCCGTCCCGCCCGCGCCGCTTCTTCCTCCGCGGCCTGGATACGGGACTCCATGTTCTTCCACTCCCGCCATTCTTTCTTGGAGAGGCCCGGCTTGCCTTCCGCCGCGAGCGGATCTTTCTTCCCGGCGGAAGAGGCCGGCTCCTCCCGCTCCGCCCGCCAGCTCTCCCACTGCGCGAGGCCTGCCAAAAACCGGGCGTCGCCCTTGCCGTCGAGCGCCAGGAGCCGTCGGCTGACCCGGTCGAGCAGGTAGCGGTCGTGGGTCACGAGCACCAAAGCCCCGGCGAACTCCAGCAAGCTGGACTCGAGCACCTCCAGGGAGGGGATATCGAGGTCGTTGGTGGGCTCGTCCAGGAGCAGCAGGTCCGCGGGCCGGAGCATCAGCCGGGCGATCAGCACGCGCGACTGCTCGCCGCCCGAGAGCCGGCTCAGCGGCATATCGAGCTGCTCGTCGCGAAAGAGAAACCGCTCGGCCCAGCCGCGCACGTGGATGGGCCGTCCCCGGTAATGCACATAGTCGCCGGATTCGCAGAGGGCTTTGCGCAGGCTGAGCTTGAGGTCGAGCTGCTCGCGGTGCTGGTCGAAGAGCACGACCCGCAGCCCGTCGGCCCGCCTGAGCGTCCCCGCGTCCGGCGCGAGCCGGCCCGCCAGCACGTTGAGCAAAGTGCTCTTGCCGCTGCCGTTTTCGCCCACCAGGCCCAGCTTGTCGCCGGGCCGCAGCAGAAGGTCCATCGGCCCGAAGAGCTTGCGGCCGCCCATGCTCTTCTCCACCTTCACGGCGTGCGCCAGGCGCTTGGTCCGGCGATCGCCGCCCGAAAAATCGATGTCCACGGCGCGGCCCTGCGCGTCGCGGTACTCCAGCTCGCCCAGCTCGTCCATGAGCTCGCCGGCCCTCTCGATGCGGGCCTGCTGCTTGGTGGAGCGGGCCTTGGCCCCCCGGCGCAGCCACTCGATCTCGCGGCGCACGGCGTTGCGCACCGAGTCCGTGCGCGCGTTCTGGGCGCTGAAGAGGGCCTCGCGCTTCTCGAGAAAGCGGCTGTAGTTGCCCCGGCAGCTGAAGTGCCCGCCCTCGTGGCGCTGGCTCAGCTCCATGACGCGGTTGGCGACGCGCTCGAGAAAACGGCGGTCGTGGGTGACCACCAAGAATGAGAACTTCAGCCCCGACAGGAGCCGCTCCAGCCAGAGCACGCCCTCGATGTCGAGATGGTTGGTGGGCTCATCCAAGAGCAGGAGGTCCGGCTCGCGCAGGACCTGGGCCAGGATCTCCAGGCGCTTGCGCCACCCGCCGGAGATCCCGCCGGCGGGCTCATCCGGATCCTTAAAGCCCGACTCGGCCAGCCCCACCTCCGCGCGCCTGCCGAGGTCGTGGTCCGGCACGCCGGGCCCGCGCAAGGCCCGGACCAGCTCCTCGCGAACGCTCAAGCCCGAGCCGGACTCCGGCACGCGGTCCTGCTGGGCCAGGTAGCCCACCCGCAAGCCGCGTCGCACGGTCAGCTCGCCGTCGTCGGGGGTCTCCTGGCCGGCCAGGATCTTAAGCAAGGTCGACTTGCCCGCGCCGTTGGGCCCGATCAGGCCCGTGCGCTCGCCTTCATGCAGCCCGAACGTGAGGCCTTCGAAGAGCGGGCGGATGCCGAAGCTCTTGGAAAGATTTTGGCAGCTGAGCAGGATGGACAAGAGAAGACCGCTCCTCGCGCGCCTATGATAGCAATTGCGCCGCGAGGGCAACGCCGACGGGCGGGCCGCCTTCAGGTTTACGGGAGCTTATCGATGCGGCCTTCCAAGGTCTTGCGGAAGGCCTCTAGGGCTTCGACCCGCTTCTCCAGGCGGGCCAGGAGGTCCGGCTTGGCCGCGGGGCGCTCGGCCGCCGGCTCGGGCGCGGCATCGGCGGGAGCTCCGCAGAAGAGGTGCTGGTAGCGCGCCTCCTTGCGGCCGGGCTGGCGGGGAAGCCGGGCCACCCATGGCCCGTCCGCGCGCGAGGCCATGTCACGCAGCAGGATCTCGACCTCGGCGGGGCTGGTGAACTTGTGCAGGCGCTCGGAGCGCGTCTTGATCTCGCCGGGCGTCTGCGGACCCCTGAGCAGCAAGACGCAGATCGCGGCCACGGCCTGGGGGGTGGCGTCGTCCATCAGCTTGTCAATGTGATGCAGGATCTTGGGCACGCGGCCTCTTTCGTGGCGCTCCGCGAACCCCTGTTCGACGAGCATGTTGACGCCGCTTCCCACGGCGTTCGAGTCCAGGCTCATCACCGGGTCCCGGCTCGACTTCTGGTTGCACGCGTTGACGAGCGCGTTGAAGGACAGCGGATACTGCTCCGGCGTGGTGAGCGACTTCTCGACTAGCGAGCCCAGTATCCGCGCCTCGATTTCATTCAGCTCGATCAGCATGGACTCATTCTATGCTATGCGGGCTCGAAAATAAAGGCGCCGAGCCTTGAGATAGAGCGCTCCAGGACCTATCCTATCCCGATGAGGCAGGACTGGGGCCGCGGCCTGTGGCGCGCCCTCCTCATGCCAAGGCTCGGATTTTGAAATGAATCCCGCGGCTATTTCCAGCCGAATCCACATTCGGCGCGGTCCGGGCTAGTCCGTGGAGTTCTCGGCGATGATGGCCAGGACTTTCTTGCCGAAGCGGCGGGCCTTGGCCGGGCCGACGCCGCTGCATTCCAGGAGGTCCTCCCGGCTCCTCGGCCGGCGGCGAGCCAGATCGGACAGAGCGGCGTTCGGGAAGACCATGTACCCCGGGACGCCCAATGATGAGGCCTTCTCGGTGCGCCATCGCCGCAGGGCGTCGAAGAGCCCCCGGTCTTCAGAAGCCCCCGGAGCCGGGGCCGTGCTCCCGCGCTCCCGGCGGGGGGCTTTGGTCTTCTTGGACTTCCGGGCCTTGGGCGCGGGCAGGACCAAGGCCACGGTCTTCTCGGACCGGAGCACCTCCCGGCCCAGGCTCGTCACCGAGAGGGTCGGGTACTGGCCGGGCGCCACCGCGAGGCAGCCGGTCCCTATGAGCTCCGAGAGCAGGGCCCAGGCGGTGTCCAGCCCCCGACCGGCCATGACCCCATAGGCCGCGAGCGCGTCGTGCCCCTCATCGAGCACGTCCTTGGAGCGCGAGCCCGCGAGGATGCGCGCGATCCGCCCTCTTCCGAACCGGCCGTTGAGCCCGGCCACGCAGTCCAGAGCCGCTTTGACCAGGACCTTTTCGTCCGCGGTCGGCTCTCGGGCCGCGGCCCGAGCCCGCTCTTGGCAGTTGTCGCAGACCGGGCAAGTGTCGCCCTCCGGCTCTTCACTGAAATAGCTGAGTATCGAGCCGTGCCTGCAGCCGGTGTGGCGGGCGTAGCCGATGATCCGCTTGAGCTTCTGATCGTCGTGCTCGCGCTTGAGCTCCAGGCGCTCGAAGTCCAGGCCGAAATCCTCCAAGGAGCGGATCGGTCCGATGAGGCTCGTCGTATAGGTGCGGCTGCCCGGGGCGTATTCCCTCTGTATGGCCCCGGAGCGCTGGAGCAGACGCAAGGCCGTGCCCACCGCCATGTCGTTCTTCGCCCCGGAGACCTTTCCGGCGATGCGGGTCACCGGCATCTCAATGGGACCTCGGCGGCAGAGGCGCGCGATCACGTCGTAGACCTCGGCGACGACCCCCCGCGTGGGGTTGGAGCCATCTATGAAGAACTCCTGGGTCTTCACGTCGGCGTAGTTGTAGAGCAGCTCGCAGCGGGCCGGCTCCCCGTCTCGGCCGGCGCGCCCGGCCTCCTGGTAGTAAGCCTCTACGCTGCCCGGGATGTCATGGTGGATCACGAAGCGCAGGTCGGCCCGGTCAATGCCCATGCCGAAGGCGTTGGTCGCCACCGCGATCGGGCGCTCACCCGACATGAACATGGTCTGGGCCTCGCTGCGGCGGGCCTCGTCCATCGCCCCGTGATAGGCGATGCAGGAGACTCCCCGCGCTTCCAGCTCCTTGGCCACGCGCTCGACGTTCTTGCGGGTCGCGCAGTAGACGATGCCGGTCTTGACCGCCCGGACCGATTCGAGTATCCGCTCCAGCTTCTCGGCGTTCCCGCGCACCGGCGTGACCGCGAGAAAAAGATTGGGGCGGGAGAAGCCCGTGACAAAGATCCGCGCGGGGCGGCGTCCATCCTCCCCCAAGCGGAGCTGCTCCACGATATCGCTTCTGACCTCGGGCGTGGCCGTGGCGGTGAGCGCGACGACCTGCGGCTGGCCCAGGTCCGCCAGCGCCGCCTTGAGGCGGAGATAGTCGGGACGGAAGTCGTGCCCCCACTGCGAGAGGCAGTGCGCCTCGTCCAAAGCGAACAGGGAGATCGGGACATCCCTCAGCGCCCAGACGAAGCGCCGGCTCTTGAAGCGCTCCGGAGCGACGTACACGATCCGGTACTCCCGGCGCGCCATGCCCGCGAGCCGCTCATCCATCTGCGCGGGACTCAAGGAGGAGTTGATGAATGTCGCGGGGATACCCTTGGCAACGAGGGCGTCCACCTGGTCCTTCATCAAGGCGATCAAGGGGGATATGACCAAGGAGACCCCCTCGCGCGCAAGGGCCGGCAGTTGATAGCAGAGCGACTTCCCGCCCCCGGTCGGCATGATGACCAGGCAGTCCCGCCCCGCGAGGACGGTCGAGACGACTTCCTCCTGCCCGTCCAGGAACTCCCGGAACCCGAAATGCCTCCGCAGCAGGCCGCGCGGGTCAGCGGGGGGATGCGTTCTTGTCATGCGCCGGCCATGCTCCGCGGATATAATAGCCAATTGCCGCGGGGAGCGAAGGACCCGCGGGCCGCTTAGCTGGCGCGTCTTTCAATACATGGCGCCGTGGAATATGACCCACGGACAGTCGTCCCGCATCGAGAAATCCTGATCACCCGCCGCGCGGCTTAAGCCTCAATCAGCGGGATCGAGGCCCTCGCGCTCGCGCTCCCGGGTGATGATCTCCAGGAAGATCTCGCCGTAGCGCTCGAGCTTCTTCTCGCCCACGCCGGTCACGAGCGACAAGGCGCTGAACGTCCTCGGCCGCGTGGCGGCCATCTCCAGGAGCGTCGCGTCGTGGAACACGACATAGGGGGGAACGCCCTGGCTGCGGGCCAGCTCGGACCGCTTTTCGCGCAGGGCCTCGAAGAGCGCTTCCTGCGCCGGGTCGGTGAGCCCGTACGCCCGCTTCTTGGTCTTTTTCTTGCGCTTCTTGCGCTGGGGGCTGGGGTCTTTGCGGAAGGATACGGACCGCTCCCCCTTGAGCACCGGCTGGGCCGCGTCCGCCAGGCGAAGGGACCCGTGCTCCACCTCCACGCGCAAAAGCCCCGCGGCCACGAGCTGGCGGAACACCGACAGCCACTCGAGCTTCCCCAGCTCCTTGCCCACGCCGTAGGTCTTGATCCGGTCGTGGCCGAAGCGGGCGATGCGCTTATCGTCGGCGCCGGTCAGCACGTCGGCCAGGTAGCCCGCGCCGAACATCTGGCCCGTGCGCGCCACGCAGGACAGGGCTTTCTGCGCCTGCACCGTGCCCTCCCAGGTCTCCACGGGCTCCAGGCAGGTGTCGCAGTTGCCGCAAGGCCCCTCGAACGCCTCGCTGAAATAGGACAGGAGTATCCGCCGCCTGCAGCCCGCGCTCTCGCAGTAGCCGAGCAAGGCCGTGAGCTTCATCTGCTCGATGCGCTTGTGGCTCTCATCGGCCTCGGAGCGCTCCATCATCTTGCGCAGGAGGATCACGTCCCCGTAGCCGTAGGTCATCCACGCGTCGGCGGGTTGGCCGTCTCTTCCCGAGCGCCCGGTCTCCTGATAGTAGGCCTCGATGCTCTTGGGCACGTCCAGATGGGCGACGAAGCGCACGTCCGGCTTGTCTATCCCCAGGCCGAAGGCGATGGTCGCCGTCATCACGATCCCCGGCTCGCGCAGGAAGCGCTCCTGGTGCTCCCGGCGCGTATCCTTATCTAAGCCCGCGTGATAGGCCAGCGACGAAACGCCCTGCTCCCTTAGCCAAGCGGCCGTCTCGTCCACCCGGCGCCGCGACAGGCAGTAGACGATGCCGCTCTCGTCCGGGTGTTCCTCCTTAATAAAGCGCAAAAGCTGGCGGCGCTCGTTGTTCTTGGGGATCACGCGATAGCGTATGTTGGGCCGGTTGAACCCGCTCACGAACAGGTCCTCCGGGTCAAGACGCAGGCGCGCGAGGATGTCCTTCCGCGTCGGCTCGTCGGCCGTGGCCGTCAGCGCGATCAGAGGCACGTCCGGGAAGCTCTCGCGCAGGGCCCCGAGCTTAAGGTACTCCCGCCTGAAATCGTGGCCCCACTGGGAAATGCAGTGCGCTTCGTCCACCGCGAAGAGAGCCAGCCGCGAGCTCTTGAGAAGCGAGTGAAACCCCGGCGTGAGCAGGCGCTCGGGCGCCACATAGATCAGGTCGTAGTCGCCGCGCGGCATCCCGCTCTCGATGCCCCGCGTCTCTTCCGGGGACAAAGACGAGTTCAAGAACGCCGCGCGCACCCCGTACTGGCGAAGCGCCGAGACCTGGTCCTGCATGAGCGCGATGAGGGGGGAGACCACCACCCCCACGCCGGGCCGCAGCATGGCCGGGATCTGATAGCAAAGCGACTTGCCCCCGCCGGTCGGCATGAGGACAAGCGCCGAGCCGCCCCCCATGACGCGGCTGATGACCTCCTCCTGCCGGCCCAGGAAGGCCGAATAGCCGAACACAGAGCGCAGTATCTTGCCCGGGTCGTCCTTCATGTCGTACAGGCAGTGTAGCACAACTGGGCGGGCCGGCAGGAGGAGGGCATCGACCGCGCTCATGATCGCTTCCTCGCCATACTATCCTGTACGAATCAACAAGCCGTTTGGTTCCCCCGTAAAATGCATGAAAGTCATTGCCTGACACCGTTACTGCGGATCAGCGTTGCCGCTGCGTGGAAGCGGCGGATGGCGCGCGCCCCCGCATGACGGCGCGCGCGATGAGCGTCATCGCCGCGGCCAGGACGATGAACAGGGGGATCGTCCAGAGCGAGGAGGAGAGGGCCGGCATGGCCGCGCCCGCACTCAGCCCGGTCGACGCCGCCCACTCGGCGAGCCTGCGCAGCGCGGGGACCACCCAGGGCGCCGCGGCCGCGCTCAATGCGGCGGCCCCGAATCCGTACTGCGCGACGTAGAGCCCGGGGTGGATCCCGCGCCGGCCGGCCTTCAGACGACGTGCGAATATCCCCGCCCACGCCAGAAGAGAGACCGCGACGACGGCCGCGATGCCGAGCGGCAGGCTCAAGCCGGGCACGACGGCCATGATCCCCGCCAGCAGGTAGAGCGCGCCGATCCAGCCGACATACGCGGCCCCGAACACGCCCGCCGTCCAGGCCCCTACGCGGTTGCCCATGGGGAAGGCGTCTTTTGGGTTGCGGATCGCGTCGACGGCCGCGGCGCCCTCGCGCCGCTCGAGGTTCTTCATGAGGAACCCGTACGCCTGAAGGCCCATGGCCGCGGGAGCGACCTGCGCGGCCATAGCGCCCAAAAGCAGGGTTCCGGCGGAGGTGGGCTGGATGAAGGCGAGCCCGGCCAAAACGGCGACGGTAGCCCAGCCCGCGCGGCCGAGCCGCGTGCTGGCCCGCGCGCTGAGCCGGTACGGCTTCAGGCTGCCCGCGCGCATATCGGCGGCTTCCTTCCTGGCCGTGGAGCGCGTGGCTTTCCAGAGCGCGAACGCCGCGACGGCCAGCACGATGCCGAGGGCTATGGACTGCGGGGCCAGGACGGCCATGCCGGCGCCGTAGACGAGCGGCAGAGTCAGGATCGCCAGGCCGTTGAACACGGCGTGATGCGCCATCCCGGAGACCAGCCCTTCGCGCACGTAGAGATACGAGAGGATGAGGGCCTGGACGATGCGGATGGTGATGAGGATCGGGTCCGACATCTCATGAAGGAAGGTGAAGAACAAAGCCGCTTCGGTCGCCGCGATCCCGAAAGCCGCGGGCACGACCCAGGACTTCAGCGACGAGAGCTTCGGCCAGATCCGGCCGAGCAGGCGCGCCGCGCCGCGCGTGAACCTGAGCGCCCCGAATCCCACGAGCCCCATCACGCCGGCCCTGAAGTAGATCTCCTCATTGAGCGGCGCCACCCAGGCGGCCGAGAAGAACGCCTGCGCCTTGGCCAGGATCGGGGCCAGGAAGTCCCCGAACATCGCGAACGCGGCCGGGTCGGCCAGGGCCGGCATCTCGTAGCTCGGATGGAACTGGTACCCCGCCACCGTGGCCGCCCCCATGACGACCATATCCGCGGCGAGCATGAGGACCGCGGTCAGAGCGCCCACCCGGAGCGCTCGCGAGATCTTCTGTTTCGGTGCCGGGGCCTTCTCTTGGCGGGCGGGGAGATCCGCCGCGGCGCTTTCGGCCGTCTTCAGCCGGCCGTTCGAGGACGAGACCGGGGCCGCGAGCCGGGCTCCGGGGGTCCGCGTCGTCGCGTGCCGGACGCCGGCCGCGTGCCCGACGCCGTTGGCCGAGGGAGCGACCGCCAGTTCGGAGCGGGAGGCCTGTTCCGCGAAGGGACGGCCCGCGTCGGCTTTGAGAGCGGAGCCGCTCAGCCCTAGAAGGCGCGGTATCCCCGAAACGGCCGAGGAGAGGCGGCCCATGACGGACGTCCGTGCGGAGGGCGCGTGCGGGGGCGCCCGGGAAGCGCTGACGTCTTCCGATCCGAGGGGCGTCCGGACCTCGCTCCGCGGGGCGGGAGCTTCGGCCGGAACGTTCTTGACGTCGTCCGCGATCCGTGCGGGCACGGCGGCGGAGGCGCCGTCGCGCGAAACGATCGGAGCGCGGAAAGAGGCGGAGGGAAGGATCGAGCCCAAAGACGCGGACATCCGCTTCGCGGAGGATTCGCCGCCGGGTCTCATGAAGGGGCCGTTGACGACGCCTCCCGCCGCGGCCGGCGACAAGGCGGGGTTGACGTTGACCGGCGTTACGACCCGCGCCATCGTCGCGTATGCCGCGGGCCCGGGGGCGACGAGGATCAGGGCCGCGGCCAAGCCGCGGGCGATGAAGCGGGTGATGGATGAGCGCCGGCCAAGATCCTTGCTCACAAGATGAGCGTAGCCGGATGCCGGGCCGCTGTGATGGGCCTATTAGGAAGCGATAGGGCGAATAAGGGCCCGGAGATTTCTAGGACCTACGGCCGGCGGGTGCCGGCCCGCGGCCCGGCCGCTGCCGTAGCGGCTCCAGATCGGCGCGGAACGAGCGGAAAAAGCCGGGACCGGCCTGGATGCCGATAGTAAAGATGAAGAGGAGCAGACCGATCTGCTGGAGATCCCTTGGCATGGATACGCCCAGATGCCCCAGGAGCATGGCGACGAAGATGGAGGCGGAGATATCCAGCGGGAAGCTTCCCAGCCGCACGCGTCCCAGCATCAGCCCGAGCGCCACGGTGAGGAACAGGACGAAGTAGCTGTTGGACAGGATCTCCATATTCCCGGTAGATGACAGGAAATCGGACGTGGCGGCTGGGCCAAAAGGCCGTTGCCGGACGTCGTTCGGGAGTCTATCGTATCGGCATGCGGTGGCAATGGGCCCAGGCCCTATGGCGGGCCTTCCGCGCGGCGTGGGTCTACGAGACCGTCGTGGCGGTCGCGGGACTTCTCATCCGGACCGCCGCCCCCAAGGCGCTCCGGCACTCCCCGAGCAATTATCCCGCGGGACAGACCCTCGCGGACCCGGTGCGGGAATTTATTTTTACCAACCTCTACGTGCCCATCTCGGAGGAGATCCTCGTCCGCGGCGCCTTGTTCTGCGCCCTGTATTCCCTGCTGCTCTCCCGGCCGAGGATGAAGCGATGGGCCTTCTGGATCGCCGCGGGCGCGACCGCGGCGCTGTTCGTCTCAGTGCATGAGACGCTGAACTTCTATCTGGTCACGAAGCGGGCCGTGGGGGCTCTTCTCGCCTGCTCGCTGTTCGTGCGCGAGGGGCTCGTCGCGGTCATCCTCATGCACGCCCTGCACAACTGCTACGCGGGCATCCCTGATCTATGGCTTTTCGTTCCGCTGTTGACCGTCTACCCCGCGCTCAGCAGCTTAGTGCGAGAGGAGCGCCCCGCGCGCTTCGTCATGGACCGGCCCCTCAGGCTGAGCATCGCGGGGCTGGCGTCCTTCCTGCTCCTGCAGATGCCGGCCATCCGGCCGCCGCCGTCGACCATGGGGTCGGGTTTCCTGCTCACTTTGGCGGCGCTCGTTTTCCTGCCGCTGGTCCCCCGGGGAGCGGAGCCCCCAAAGGTGCCGCCGTTCATCGTAAGGCTGGTCCAAGAGGTGGACGCGTGGATCGCCTTCATCAGGCGCCATACGGGGCGCTGCTGGCGCGGGGAGCAGATGCTGGCCCGGGCGTTCTGGGCCTGGTTCCTCGCTCCCCAGGCCTTCTACATCCTGACCGTGATGCGGTACCGGGGCGTCCACCTCCTGCTGCTGGCGATCCCCGCCTTCATCGCCTACGGCTTCTGGGCCTCGATCGTCCTTTGGCGCTGCGCGTTCAACGGCGCCGGCTTCCTATGGGGCCTCGCGGCCCGGCTGGTCGCGGCGGCCGGCTTCCTCTGCCACACGATCATCGTCATCATGTGGATCTGCTTTGAGTTGTTTGACTGACCGCCGACGCCGCTTCTTACCGCGTGCCGCCGTCGTATTCCCCGAGCTTGCCTTCCTCGTAGATGCCCGACAGGAATTCGTGCTGTTCGGCGTTGAGCTTCGCGCCGGGGCGCTTGCCGCGGATGATTTCCATGGCCGCCTCCACATCCCCGGCCAGTTTCTCCGTGAGGATATGGGCGGCGATGAACGTCGCGCTGCGGCCGTGCCCCATGGCGCAGTGGACATAGACCGGCCCCCTCTTGAGGGTCTCCCTGATCCAGGCGACTCCCTCGTCGAGCTGGGCCCGCGTGGGCGCGGTGGCGTCGAGCACGGGGATGCAGCGGTAGGCTTCGGCTTGGCGCATGAAGGCCGTTTCCTGAAGCTCGCAGGTGAGGTCCAGGACGGACCGGACCTTGATCTGCTCGATGTATGCCGCGTCGAAGGGCAGCGGACGGGAGCCGAGGAACAGTCCGGGCAGGATCTCGGCGGCGAAGCCTTCCTTTGCCAACCACCTGTAGCCCACGAGCGAGATCTCGTTGATCAGGAAATAGGGCCAAAAGGCGGCCCAGCCGTACCAGGGGAAGGAGCCGTCCGCGCGCTTGAGGAAGATCTTCGGCTTCTTGGCCGCGTAGCCGATGCCCGCGCCCAACAGCGCGGCCGCGAAGTTGAGGCGGAGCAAAAAGCCCAGAAAGCCCCCCGCCGCGTGCGCGGAGAAGAGGCAGACCAGCCCGATGGCGATGAATAGATAGGCGTGGTTCACGGCCGCTCCGAGCGTGTAGCTTAGCAAACTACCGGAGCGCGCGGCCGTCCGCGCGAAGCTCCTGTCTTCTACCCCACCGCGCTCAAAGGGCCGCGATCGAGTTTCGCGCGACGGCCTCTTCTCGGGGCATATCCGCCGCCGGACCCGCCGTTGTCGCACGCCCGGACGCGGCGCCCGGGGATGATGCCGGGGAGGAAGACCGGCCGGCAGAAGTAGATCCTTTATACGGCTCAAGGTCTCCCGCTTCGGCTGACTGCCGAGCCGCGGCCTGGAAGAGGAGGCGGGCGGCGGGCCTTCGGTCCCCCGACGTTTTGCCGAACAACCCCGGTCCCACGGGCAGTAGCCGCCCGTCGAAGAATCGCTATTTGGATAACGGCGTGGATTTGGTCCCGGGCGATGGCTGCCGGAAAGCCGAGGCAGCGCTTGGCCGCCGGCCTGTCAGCCGCTTGAGTTTACCCGCTGCTCGATCTTCGCAATCACCGCAAGAACATCATCAAGCGGAGGTGGCTCGCCGAAGATCATCTCCCGCATTTTGGCGTAGTCGGCCTCCAGTTCCTTCTTGCGGTATGGCGGCGTAACGAGTCGGAGGCTTCCCGGCGTCGCCTCATCGTATTTCGCGGCGGCAGAGCGAAAGAAAATGGCCTTGTGTTCCGCTACGCTCTTGAGCAAGGCCATGTTGCCGAGCGCTTTCTCGCCAATACCCTTCTCGTAGAGCTTCATGACGTCGTAGTAGTGTCTGGACTGGCGTTGAGGCAGAACCTTCTCCGATGGGCGGTGATAGCAGGCGTGCAGGATGGTGGCCTTCTCCCAGAAAGTCCGTTCCGGGGCCAAAACTTTCACCTCGCAGGAAGGATTCTTGAAGGGCTTCGGGACGGCTTGCGCCGCGTAGGACTCGATCGACGCCTGCGCGGCAGGCCACTGCTCCCCCCGCGCGCCAAGCTCCAGCTTGACGATGGGCAGTAGGTATCGAGCCAAAGAGCTGTCGCGTTCGCCGATTCCTGCCGGGTAGAGGAAAAGGAGGGTTTGCGCTTCGGGATCTTCCCGGTCGAGTTCGAGCCGCCAGGTCTCCTCCGACGGATTCGTGCCAAGGGCCGCGGCAAAGACCTCTGTGAGCTGGGGTTGGAATCGGGAGCGGATCATTTCCCTGCATGCCGCCGACAGCTCTTCCAGGCGTTTTGCTTCCTGCTTGGGTCTTTTGCCGGGTCATCATCGCCCCCGAATCCAAGGGCGCTCCGGTCGAAGGATAGATCGACATCCTCCGAGAATCGGTCGATAGCCTGGTAGGCCTTGGAGAGGCTGGTCCCCCCCTTGAACACCAATCCCGCGGGAGGGTTCTCCAAAGCGAAGATGCGCTTCAGCGTCCAGCAGACCCAAAAGTCCTTTTCGACCAATGCCGGCCGCATGTCGCCGCGGCCGCTGGACGCGGCGCTGAAAAGCTCGGAACGATCCCTCGCGGAAAGACGTGCGATCTCATCCATGCCGGTTTCCGCTGCCCTCGCACACCTGATGAACTGCCCGAGCGATCCAGCCCGTGGCGTAGCGCACGTCCTTGAGGAGTTTTAGGCGCTCCTCGGGTGAAAGCCTCCGCCGAAGGCGCGCGATCGTATCTTCTCCCATCGCTTCTTTGCCCAGGTAGCGCAGCGCTTGAAAGACCATGGCGCTCGTTGGACTGCCCAGCGGAAGATCCTTGGGGGAAACGTGTTTCATGAGGAATGTCGTATTGCCGATGCGTATGCTTCGGGTTCTCCCATCGGTGAGATAGACCGGTTTTGCGGGGACCTGGGCGGACAGTCCCAGCCAGTTGGCGGCCACCGCCCCGGACGGGACGACGCGGCTTCCGATCTTTCTCGCCAGAGCTTGGGCGACTGAGTCCATGTCCGGGGCCAGTTCGATGTCCAGGGCGGGGTTCATCCTGGGGATATAATATAGACCCCTGGCGAGTCGACGGATGGTCCGGTCTCGAACCAGTCGCGATAGGGCCTGGTCGATTGCCGCTCGGCTGCCAAGGCCAAGGAAGTCCTTGGCGGTGTGGACTTTCCCATGACCAAGCCGGCGCATGCGCGCCAAGATCTTCGCCTGAACTGAATCCATGGCCCTTACTTGTCAGAAAATAGTATACGCTTTTCTGACAGAAATTCAAGGGATAGTTGTTGTGGGAGGATCATTTATCCTTGTAATAACAGCATATTTGCAGTAAGCGGATGCTCCTCGCTGACGAGTCCGTTTCTTATCACAAGCAGGCAGACCGCGTACGATAGAGCCGTATTGAAACGTATGCCCCGATAGAAGGCAATACGACGCGAGCGCCAAGCATTCATGACGGGACTGCCCGACATTGACTTGGTTGGCTGCGCAAGTCCCGGGGACAGTAGTCGCCCGTCGAAAAACCGCGATTTGGCTAACGGCGTGGATTCGGTCGGTGTTCCGTCCCAGTAACCTAGACCCCCTTTCGCAGGGGGTAAATCCCACCTATCCAGACCCTCCTAACGGGGTCTGCATCCCACTGATCCGGACCCCCTTTAGAGGCCCGAAATCCCGGCGCGTTAGAAGGGCACTTCCTCGAGGTCCTGGTCCACGGATGCCGCGGGCTTGGACTTGCCCGGCAGGTTTTCCATCCCGCCGCCGCCACCTTCACGCTTTTCCAGGAACTGGATATCGTTGACGTTGATCACCAAGCGGGATTTCTTCTGCCCATCCTCTTTGCCCGTCCACTCGTTGAGGACCAGGTGCCCCTCGACGTAGATCTGCTGCCCCTTGCGGAGGAACTTCTCGGCCAGGTCGGCCAGTTTCCGGCCTCCTCCCGCGTTGCTGAAGGCCTTTAGTTCCAGCCAGACCGGGGACTCTTCCCACTCGCCGCTCTGCTGGTTCTTGCGCCGGTTGTTGACGGCGAATCCGATGTTGGCCACCTTGCCGCCGTTGTCGAACTCCTTGATCTCCGGGTCGCGGGTCAGGCGGCCGATAAGCATGACTTTGTTCAGGTTTCCCATGGTTGAAGCCTCCGGTTGATTGCCTCTCTAGATGAAAGCAGATGGGCGGGGGTATGTAAATACCGCCGCGCGATCTTGGCCGCGCCCATTATCGCCCCCCTGCCATACCGTCTTGTACGAACCAACAGGCCGTTTGGTTCCCCGGCGCCAAGGCCCCGGAGGCCTTGAACCGCTCCCCCAGGCGTCGCAGGCTTGTTCGGGCTTAAGCCCGCGCGACATGCACCACAAGTTTGAACAGCTGTTTCTCGGGACGGCGCTCCTGGCCGTCGGCCTGGCGCTTATGCTGATCGTGCCGGCGTTTGTTCCCGCCCGGCTCGGGAGCACTTCGTATTCGTGAGTGACCTGATGGGGCCTCTGTGGAGCGCCCTACGCGAGACGGAGCGCGACGATATGCTGCAACTGGCGCTCTGGTACGCCCCGGAGGCGGACCGGGTATACGGCCACGATAGGTAGGGCTCTTTCTATGGAGCCCTGAGCTGAGCGGTTCCCTTCGCCCCTACTTCACCCAGACGGTCGCGGTGCCGCGCATGCACTGGCTGCTGTCCCTGTCGCAGCAGTGGCCGACGCCCGTCCATACGCTGCAGGTGATCCAGCACCAGATACGCATGGAGGGAAGGAAGTTCGGGTCGGTTATGCGCCCCTTCGGTGTTGTGTCGCCGCTGTTCGTGTAGGTGCCCGTCCACTCCTCGTCCACGCCGGCGTACGTCCCGGTGTAGCTCACGCTGTAGGTCTTGTTGGTCTGGCTCGTCCAGAGCTCCGCCTTGCAGCCCGTGCGCTCCGCGTCGGACGCGATCTCCCACACCCAGTCGCGTACGGTGACGGGGCTCCAGGAGGTGGAGCCCTTGAAGATGTACCTGAGCTTGTCGAAGGCCAGGTACTTCCAATCGCCCTTGTAGAGGTTGTCGAAGTTGGCCGCCGGGTCGGTGAGGTCGGTCCCGTAGGCCGCCTCGGACAGCGGCGTGGTGTTGTTGGCCCTGGTGGCCATGAGCGTCCAGCCGCCCTCCTTGGTGCTCATGTCGCAATAGACCTCGAACGCGTTCGCCTCGGAGCCGCCCACCGGGTTGATCCAGTAGACGCCGTCCGGCGCGTCGTACCAGGCCTCCTTGGTGGCGTTGCATGAGGCGAGCGCCGCTCCGGGCGAGCTCCCGGGGGGCGCGGACAAGTAGGTGAACCCGCCCGTAAGCGACGCGCTCTCGCCGTCGGAGTTCGCCACGACCACGTCCACGGCCCCCGAGACGGCGCTCGGCGGAGTCACGGCCGTGATCTGCGTATTCGAGTCGACCGCGGCCGGCGCGGCTCCGTCGCCGATCGTGACCAACACGGCGGGGGTGAAGTTGGAGCCGCCGATCGTGACCGCCATGCCTCCCGCCATGTAGCCCTCGTTGGGAGTGACCGACGTCACCTGCGGCGGCGGCGCGTTGTCGAGCCTGCGCCAGACCGCGCCGTTGCACACATAGATGTGCCCGGAGTCGAACATGAGCGTCCCCGCGGCCTCCGTGGTGCAGTCGCCCCCTGCGCCGATGATCACCCCGCCCGCGGGCCCCGGAGGTCCCTCCGGCCCGATGGGACCGATGTCGCCCGTGTCGCCCTTGGGACCCGGCGCTCCGGTTGCTCCGTCGGCTCCAGGGTCGCCCGTGTCGCCCTTGGCGCCGTCCGCTCCGGGTGCTCCGTCGGCCCCAGGGTCACCCGTGTCGCCCTTGGGACCCGGCGCTCCGGGTGCTCCGTCGGCTCCAGGGTCGCCCGTGTCGCCCTTGGGACCTTGCGGCCCGCCGGAACCGCCCCCGCCGATCGTCACATTCATGGTAGAGGTCTGCGTCGCACCGTTGCCCGATCTGACGATGAGCAGGTACGTTCCCGGCGCCGTATCGGGCAGCGCGGCCTTGATCGAGTTGTCGGAGGATTGGATGACTTGCAGCTCTTGGAAGGCGCCTCCCTCACTGCCTAGTATGACATCGGGCGCTGCGCCGAAGTTCACTCCTTCTATAATGAGCCTAGGAGCCGCCGCATCCGGATTCACCGCGGCTTTCGTGATCGTGAGTTGGACGGGGTGGTTTTCAGGTTTGGGTGCGGCTGACGCGCTTCGAGCCCCAAGGCCCGCCGCGATTCCGAGGATCACGAATACTTTTAGAAACTTGTTCATAGCGCCTCCCACGATTTGCGACGGACGAAGGACCGTATTCCGGCCCCACGTCCGAAGTGTAACCCCGCCCCGTTAGGAAATCAAGGCTCGAAAGAGGCGTCAGGTGTTAACTTTGTTGGATCTTCTCGGAATAGAGTGGGTCCCGTCGAGAAAATGGGGTTCAAAGCCGGTCAACTGATTTCTTCTCCAGATTGCCGCACTTGCGTAGAATCTTGAGCCGGAAGTAGGTCCAGTCA
>JBDREN010000041.1:0-28179 GCA_043819795.1 Elusimicrobiota bacterium | reverse complement strand
AAAAGTAGGTTCTCGACGGAGGATGCAAGTGCGGGTGTCGCGAAGGAAGGCTGAAAGCGGAACGATTACGACTGGTGGGCGAAGAATTTCCTATGCTAAATCAAAGATTTTTTGTTATCCAACCGACTTTTGACGCTGTGGCTTTTTTTTATTAGCGGTCAAGGCTTGGGACGCCTCCGGAGCATGGCGGAATCCCTCCGGAGCCGCGGGGTAACGCTCCAGGAAAGAAAAAACTAGCCCACCCGCCCGCGCGCACAGATGTGATCAGTGCTCTTGAAATTCGCGCCCTGTCCGCTATACTGAGGACGCGCTCTGACTATCCCCGCGGGATTTTTGTTCCGGGCTCTGGCGCGGGATCCTTCGGGAGAGTGAGCGCCACCGAGGCCCAGCATGTCCAGATACGCCATCGCCGCGACTCTGATCGCCGGGATGATTCTATCCTGGCCCGCGCCGGCCGCCGCTAAGAAGCAGGCGGACACGTCGACAAAGCAGACCTTCAAGCCCATCAAGAAGCGCCCTCCGCGCAAGCCGGACACCGAGACCCTGCTGCTCAAGGTGGAAGCCCGCTTTCGGTTCGGCGAACTCGAGACTTCCGCCAAGTGGGACGCGGTCGACGCGACCCAAAGCAATTACGTCATGCAGCGCAAGGACCAGGGGATCGCGCTGATCTTCAACATCCTCCCGGTGATCGTTGAGGATTCCGACGTGATCGACCTACAGTTTCAGGTGGAAGTGTCCGAGCCGCCTAGGGCCAAGAAGCACGACACTCTCCAGTTCCAGACCGAGGTCTACCTGCGGGACGGCAAGGAAGCGGTCGTACTCGAAGCGCCGGACACCCGCATCTCCATCAAGATATCGATCCACAAGCTGGAATAGAGGAGGCGACCCATGGGCCAATTCCACTGTCCAAAATGCTCGTCGTCCGAGTATGACACCGGCGAGATCCGCGCGGCGGGAGGGTTCTGGAGCAAGATCTTCGACGTGCAGGGCCAGCGCTATACGGCGGTGACCTGCCGCAAGTGCAAGTACACCGAGTTCTACAAGGCGGACAGCAGCATGCTGGGGAACATCTTCGACCTGTTCTCCCAATAAGGCGACGACCGCCGGGCCCTGACGCCCCTATCGCTCAGCATTTCGACCGGCGTCCGGGCCGCTCTCCTTTTGTAGAATATGGGCATGGACGAAGAGATCATCCACGAACTGAAGAAGCTGAACCACAAGACGGATCAGATGATCGCCCTGCTGGGCGACATCCTCAACGCGATCCAGAAAGGCGGGACGGACAACAAGCAGTAGGACGTTCCTGGGCTATTGCGGACTCGAGGGAGAGACCTCTTCCTCGGTGACTTCGATATCCTGCGAGGGATTTGTCGGGGCCTCGGGCTCGGAGACCGGGTCCTCCCACGCGGGCTCCTCCCAGGTGGGCTCCGGCTCAGCGCCGGTCTCTTCCTTGGCCTCTTCGGTCGGAGGCGTAGGCCCCGCTTCGGGACCCTCAACCCAGTCCTCTTCGGGGATAGAATCCCCCTCCTTCGCCTCCTCGTCCGCCACTGGACTCGCCTCCACTTCCGCCTCTTGCTTGGCCTCTTCCTCGGCGGCGGCCTTCTCTTCCTCTTCCGAGAGCTCCTCGGTCTGGGGCTCCTCTTCCTCCTCTTCCTCGTCCGGAAGCTTCGCGGGCGCGGGGTCCTCATCCTCGGCTCTGACCGGCTGGGGGCTGACTCCGGGCTCCACGGCCGGGGGCGGCCCAAGGGCCTCGGGGACCGGCAATTCGACGTCGGCGGTGTCTCCGGCAGTGAGCGTCCGCGTCCCGCCGTCTTGAACCAGAGTGACGTCCCCTGACACGACCGTGAGCTGGACCCTGCCCGAGGCCACGCTCGTAACGGAGATGGCATCGCCGCTCCCGACTATGGCCTCTGTCCCGCCGGCCGTCACCCGGAGGGAGGTGTTCTTCCCGGTCGCCGCGATCTGGACCGCGCCGGCCGAGGCATCGAAAGTGAAGCTGTCGCCTTCGTCGGCCCGGACGATGACGCCCCCGGCCTCGAACAGGGCCTCGCCCGACAATACCACGATCTCGGCGCCCTCAGGGATCTCGGGGATCGGCGCGCCGGCGTCCACGCTGACGACCTTGCCGTCCGGCAGCATGAACCCGAGCTTGCCGGTGAAGCTGAGGATCTTCATCTTGACCGCGGCCTTTCCCTTGGCGGGCTTGGATGGCTTGGCGTGAACGCCGCTCGCGACAGCGAGGGTCAACGTCATCACCACCGTGGCGACGCAAAATCTATTCATCGGATCTCCTCCCACACGCGCCGTCAGCGAGGACTGCCCGGAGTCCCGCTTCCCTGATCCGGGTCAAGCACTCAAGGCCGCCATTACTTAGTATATGCCGCAAACAGCAGCGGTCAAGGGGTGCGCCCTATACCCGGGCCCGGAAGATGAAGAACGGGGCGCCGGGTGGGCCAGGTCCGGCTGGCGGGGCTTGCCGGAGGCCGACTTACGCTTTCAGGAGGCCGAGGCCAGAGCGGCGCGCCTATAGCGCGACCGCGTCCCCGCCGGCCGGGGCCTGGCTCAGTCCCCGGCGCTTTCCTTCAAACGTTTACTGGAAGAATTGAGTCCTAAACCCCTTGCGCGCGGGCGGCGGGGGTGTTACTCTCAATATGGTAAGGAACTCATCCGGTGCGGACTTTCGGCGTCATCCTGATCGTATCGGTCCTGCTCGCCGCGGCGGCTGCGGTATGCTCGGCGCGGGGACGGCCGCTCGTCAGGTTCGACGACGCGGAGGACGAGCTGACCCAGGCGCAGCGGGAGCTCGAGGAGCTCGAGAGCAGGATACGGCGCAGGGAGATCCCCCCCATCGAGTTCGAACTCGGCAAGGCGGTCCTGCGCCGCCAGTCGAAGCGCACGCTCGAGATGGTGGCCGACCTCATGTTCCGGCACCCCAGGCTCAAGCTGTGGGTGCTCGGCCACACCTGCGACCTCGGCGACGAACGCTACAACCGCTGGCTCTCGCAGAAGCGGGCCGAGGCGGTCAAGGACTACCTCGTCGAGATGGGAGTCATGGGCGAGGCCGTCCGCGCCAAGGGGTTCGGCGAATCGAGGCCGCTGGTCCCCAATGATTCGGCGGAGAACCGAGAGAAGAACCGTCGCGTCGAGTTCCGGCTCATCAACCGCAAGTGGGGGACCGTCTTCTGATGCGGGCCTCCCACGCTCTGGGCGCGGCCGCGGTCCTGCTCGCCGCGTGCGCCCCGCGGGTCCCCGAGCTCGTCCGGCCGCGACCGGGATCCGTCGCGCCGCCGTCGGTCCGCAGGGCGCCGAGCCCCTGCTACAACACGCTCTACCGCTTCACCTGCGTGCTGCCGCGCGGGTTCTTGATCACCGAGGAGGGTCCCGGACCCGGCAAGATCATGACGCTCGTACGCCGCTCCCGCACGAGCGCCGAGGAGGCCAACCTCTCGGTGCGCGTCTATCCGCTCCGGCAAGACCGGCTCAAGCGGCTCATAGAGAAGCGGGTCTACGGTCCGTTGCGGCGCAGCTCCGGCGTCCAGGACCTCAGGATGGAGGAGGCGGCGATCGGCGCGCGCCGCGGTTTCGAGGTGAGCCTGCTGCGCGCCTACGCGACGGGGGAGTACGCCCAGCGGGTCTTCGCCTTCGAGCACGACGGCAACGCGTTCCTCATCGAGCACGCCGCTCCACTGCTGCGGGCCGCCAAGGACAGGGGAGCGCTCGAGGCCTTCGTCCAGTCGATCGCCTTCCGCTAGGTGTAGTATGAGCCCGGCTCAGCGCTTCGGGAGGAAGAGCCTCTTGGGCCGGGGCTTGGGCCTGCCTCGCGAGCGCTGGACCTCCTCGCGCACGAACGTCCGGATCTCGTCCTCGGTGGAAAGCCCCGTCTCGCGGGCCAGCAGGCTCTCGCCCCGGAACAAGAGCAGCGTCATGGGCGCGCTCACCCGATAGCGCTCGCGCAGGTCCCCCTCTGCGTCGAAATCCACCTGCAGGAAGACCGCCTTGATCCCGCCCGTCTCCCGGGCCAGGCGCTCCAAGGACTCCTCCTGCCGGACGCAGAGCTCACAGCTGTCGGAATGGAACTGGAGGACGACCATGCGCCCCTGCCGCTGCAGTTGCCGGAACCGGCCCGGCTTGTACATCGCGAGGTAGCCCACCGCGCGCCGGTCCTGCGACGCCGCCGGGAACGCGGCGGCCGCTCCGATACCCGCGACCACCAGCGCAAGGAGAAGCGCCCTCACGAGCGCTCTCCGGGAGCGCGGTCCGCTCGCCCGCTCATGGTCCGGATTGTATCCGAAAGAACCTTTCATGTACAATAGCCGCCGTGCCCGCGCGCAAAGACCTCCGCCTCCGGATACTCCTCCTCGGCGCGGGCCTGGCCGCGCTGGGGGCAGTCTGGGCCCGCACCGCCGCGGACCCCGCCCCGCTCGGGCACGGGCTCTTCATCGGCACGGTCAAGGATTCGGAGTGGAAACCCTCCACGAACCTGCCCCCCGGATCGGAGTACCACCTGTTGCGCGAGGACCCCGACACCCAAGGCATCCAGGCCATCGTCCGGTTCCCGGCCGGCTACGCGGTGCCCGAGCACACCCACGCCTGCGACGAGACGTTCGTCGTCCTGAAAGGGAAGCTGTGGGTGAAGGCGGGCGAGCTCGAGGAAGTGTTGGGTCCCGGCGGCTACGCCGTCCTGCCCGCCGGCGTCCCGCATGAGCTCAAGGCCAAGACCCGGTGGGGCAAGACGAGCTTCCTGGCCACGACGAACGCTCCCTACAGCCTGAAGTACACCGGCTCCCGCTAAGAGTCCATCCCGGATATTCCGGCTGAAACGGGCCGGGCCGCGCCGGCACCTGCGTGCCCGGCGCGGCCCGGTCTCTTCACCGATCCCGAGGCTAATTCCGGATCAGCAGCCCGGCGTTGATCAGGCCCTGTCCCTGCTCGGTGGGCTTCAGCTCGTCGAGCGGCTGGGCCGCGCTCTTCAAAGCGGCCTTGACCGCGTCAAAACCCACGGCCCCCTGCGTGACGGCCAGAGCCGCCAGTCCCGCGACGTGCGGCGAGGCCATCGAGGTCCCCGAGTAGCGGCCGTACCCGCCGCCCGGCAACGTCGATTTCACGTCCACTCCGGGGGCGATGAAGTCCACCTGTTCGCCGCGGCTCGAGAACTCGGCGATCCGGTCGTTCGCGTCGCTCGCGGAGACCGCGATCGTCTCGGAGTAGCCGCCCGGATAGCTGACCCGGCCGCCCGAGTTGCCCGCCGCCGCCACCATGACGACGCCCTTGGACTTCGAGTACATCACCGCCATGCGCATGAAGATGCTCCCCATCGGGGACCCGAGGGACATGTTCGCGATCTGCATCTCGTTGCGTCCGCACCAGACGATGCCCTTGATGATGCTCGTCAGGAAACCGCTGCCGTTCTTGTCGAGCACCTTGACGGCGTAGAGCTTCGCCTTCGGCGCGACACCGACGACGCCCTTCCCGTCCGCCACCGCGCCGATCGTCCCGGCCACGTGCGTCCCGTGGCTGTGGTCGTCGAACGGCTCCTTCGAGGAGTCGATCGCGTTGTGGCCGCCGGCGTAGTTCGCGGCGAGGTCGGGATGGTTGTAATCGATCCCGGTGTCGATGACGGCGACCCGGACGTTCTCCCCCTGGGTATGGGGCCACGCCGCCTCGGCGTTCACGCGGGTGATGCCCCAAGGCATCTCACCCTCGGTCGCGTCCTTCTTCTCGAACTCGGGAAGCTGCCGCATGATCGCGCCGAGACTGGGCAGAGGCATCTGCTGGAACGACGCCCCGGCGCCGACCAACCAGTTGGTGTGAAAATCCTCTTCGACGTAGAAGACGCTGGGCTCCGCCATCAACTGCACCGCGGCCGGCCGGAACTCGCCGCCCGGAGCCTCGACGACTTTGGCGTTGAGGATGTCAAGCTCCTCGATCGCCTTCATCCCGAACTTATCGAGGACCGCGTCGCGCTGCTCCGCGCTCGCGTGCTTGTGGAACCCTACGATCAGGCGGGAGCCGCCCGCCCAGGCTTGCCCGACAGCCGCCAGAGAGAAGACCAAGATCAGCAGTGACCGCATTGCGCCTCCTGTTCGTCGGTGTCACCCTCACTGCGGAGGGTAAGTAAGTCTACCACATTTTGCCCTTAAGACCCAAGCCGCGGTTGGGCCGAATGCCCGTATATTTTTTGGGCCCGACGGCCCATATTGTTAGGCTTGCGGTCCTTCTCGCGAAGATCGAAGGGGATGGCTAAGGTAAGCAGGTAGTAGGCGTCGTATCCCGGACGGTCGAGGATATCGCTGCTCTCGCGCGTGAAGGCCACGTCGTAGGCTCCTAGGTTCAGGCCGACGCCCACGGACAAGTCCAGGTTCGCCGGCGCGTAGCGCCGCTTGTGCTCGTCGGTCAGGAAGTCGGCCTCGGCCATCAGCCGCAGGGGTCCCGCCCTCGCTGCTGAGGACCGCGCGCGCGTTGTAGCGAAGGAGGGCGATCCCGGTCAGATCCGAACGAGCCGGGAAGCTGTTGTTGTGCAGGAAGTACCCCACGGCCAGCTCGCCGCGCAGGCGGCCGCGGCGGTCGTCCCGGGCCCGCGGCTGCCTGTACCTGGGCCCCGTCATCTTCGGCCGCAGGAGGCCGGTCTCGAAGATCGCCCCGACGCGCGCGTCCCAATACCGGTAGCTGAGGCCTTTCCGGTCGAGCGGAAGGATCTCCTCGCGGTCGAACTGGATGCGCCAGGGGCCTTTGCGGGTGCCGATCCCCAACAGGTAGCCGAACTGTGTGGGAAGGGCGGAGTTGCCCCGGTCCCGGTCCGTAATGGCCAGCAGGTCGGCCAAAAATCCGAGCCGGCTCCCGCGAAACGCGTCGAGGAGGGTCAGCTGGTAGAGGTTGCAGGCCGTTCCGCTGGCGTCCGGCCGGGCAGCGGCGGCGCCGTCGCGTCCCGGGAAGAAATGCCCGACGCGCACGCTGCCGGTCTGGAACCGGTCGAGGTCGTCCCCTGTGGGGATGGGCGCCTGCCCGAGCGCCCTGCGGAAGGGGACGCCGGCCGACGCCGTCCCGCCCGACGCCAGCAGCAGAAGGACCGCGGCGGCGCAATCCCGTCGCCGACGAGCCGAGCGCTTCAGGAAACCCCTCCGAGACGATGGCGGCATCCGCATGCTCCTTCCAGCAAACGCGCCCGCGGCGTGCCCGCGGGCGGCTTCGCCCCATTCTACCTTAAATAGGACGTTGAAAAATCAGCGCCGCCCACCGACCTGAAAACCCTCCGCCCGATGGTCCCACAAAGGTTTAGGCCCATTTCCGGCGAAAAAAGGGCCGGAGGACTCAAGGAAATCCGGCGCGATTGAGGTAGTATGGTTGTGGAGGGATACGCCATGAACTCGATGATCCGCTGTCTTAAGAAATCTTCGGCCGCGACGCTCGCCGCGGCTTTGCTGTTCGCCGATCCCGCGGCCATGAGCTGGGCGCAAGTCACCGCCGTCGCGAACCCGGGCGCCGCTCCGGTCGCGTCCGGGGCGGCCGGCGCCGCGATCCGTCAGATCTCGGTCACGCCCCGGCTTGGCGGCTCGGCGATAGCCGGTCCCTCCCTTCGCTCGGGGCTCCCGCCATCCGCCGCTCCGCAGCCGACGCTGCAGCATGGCTTAGAAGTCAGGCCCCTCGCGGCCGTTGCGGCCGCCGCCGCGGCGCAGGCCGCCGCTCCGGGGCTCCAGCTCGTTCCCGCGGCCGACCGAACGGACAACGCCGAGCCGGCCGTCACCCGCGCCGAGAACGCGGAGGCGCGTCCCGTCCGGAAGGCGGCGCCTAAGACCAGCCCGCTGCGCCGCATGCTTTCAGCCCTCAACCAGACGGTACGCCGCGGCAGGACCCAGGATATCTTCGACGGGACCGGCGGCTCCACGCGCGGCCTCGGCATCCTTCCCGAGGAAGGCGCGCGCGCGCCGGGCGTGGAACTCGGACCGCGACCGCAGCAGCCGGGCGAGACCGAGACCCAGCGCGTGACGTGGAACCGGCTCCACATCCCGGGCGCCGCGGATCAGCCGACGCTGCTGGGCCGCATCTTCCGCCGGTCCTCCGTCCAGCCGGTCACTCTTCCGGGCGACCCCAATGACGCCCGCGGCGTCGAGGCGGCGCTGCGAGATCTCGTGGCCAGCGACCCCCGGCGCTTCGGAGGGCTCTCTCCCGACTCCCTCCAGACGGTCGTGTCCCGCAAGGTCGCCGGCAGGGAGGGCCTCGCCGACACGGTCTACGTGAGCTTCCGCCAGCACATCCGGTCGCTTCCGGTCGAAGGGACGTACCTGAGCTTCACCGTAAAGCTCATCGGCGGCAAGGCCGTCCTCGTCTCGTCGAGCGCGCAGCTCTACCCGCGCATCTCGGTCCACACGATGGGCCGCCTCTCGGACGGCCAGGTCCTCCAAAAGGCGTTCGATCGGCTCGGACGGCCCGCCGACTCCCGAAGCGACCTCCGCCGCGTCGGCAAGAAGATCATGCACCTGGGCGGCCGCTGGCGCGCGGTGCATCTGGTATTCTCCGAAAGCAAGACCCTGATCGCCGCCGTCGACATCAACACGGGCGAGTCCTTCGCCTGGGACGCCCGGATGACGCTCCTTGGGAACCGGGAGGACCGGGCCGCGGAGCGGGCCCTCGAGACCGAGCCCGCTCCCGACGGCGTGGCGGGCCGCGGCGTGGCGGACGGGCCCCAGAAAGCGGACACCCCGATCACGACGCTGCCGCTGGGCCACATCCAGATCCAGACCTCGCAGGGCAAGAAGTACTACGCGGACGCCCAGGGCAAGTTCGTCGTGGAAGGGAAGGGCGACCAGCCTATCGAGCTGACGGTGCGCTTGACGGGCCGGTACGTCACCGTGCAGGACCAGGAGGGGAAAGACCTCGTGCTGAAAGTGACCGCCAAGCCCGGCGAGACCCTTCAGGCGATCTTCAATCCCCAGGGCGCCGACGAAAACGCCGTCGCCCAGGTCAACGCCTACTACCATACGACCCACGTGCACGACTGGCTCGCGGCGCGCGGCGTCGAGGCCGAGGACATGAACCAGCCGATCCGAGCCAAGGTCAACATCGACCAAGACTGCAACGCGTACTACACCCCGTGGAACCCGAGCATCAACTTCTTCAAGGCGAGCAGCCGGTGCGTCAACACGGGCTACAGCGACGTCATCATCCACGAAGACGGCCACGCCTATGACGACGCGATCGGCGGCATCGTCCACTCCGCGCTGAGCGAGGGCTGGGGCGACATCATCGCGATGTACATGACCGCCCAGCCCATCATCGGCCGGGGCTTCTTCAACAGCGGAAGCCGGGAGTACATCCGGAACGGCGAGAACGACTACCAGTACCGGTCCCGGGACGAGGCCCACGAGCAGGGGCAGGCCTTCATGGGCTTCGCCTGGAAGCTGCGCAAGGCCCTCATCGCGTCGTTCGAGGCCGCGGGCCTGACCTCCGGCCAGGCGGCCGATAAGGCCTCGGCGGTGGCCGAGAACCTGGTCCTGCCCGTCTTGTACGCCAACGTCCGCTCGATCCCGGCCGCGATCGAAGCGGTCCTTCTGCGCGACCTCGATGAAAGCGGCCACGCTCCCCACTTCAAGGAGATCCAGGCCGCGGCCCAAGCCCACGACATCTCGGTCAAGGAGCCCAGGCCCGGCGAGGTCGCAGCCGGCGTCGTCCGGACGGGCTTCACCGCGCGCCTGGCGGGCGCCGTGACCGGCTTCGTCCGCACCCTCCGCGGATAGGGCGGTGGAACCCGCCGAGAGGCCCCGCGCCGCCTTCGGCGGCGCGGGGCCGGCTCTTTCCGAACGGCTCGAGCTTCACGTCCGCCGCCTAGCCGGCTACATCGGGGAGCGCAACATCCTCCGGCCCGAAGCGCTCGCGCGGGCCGCCCTCTACATCGAGCAGACTTGGACCGGAGCCGGCTACCGGGTCCGCCGCGAGGAGTACCCCGTCGGAGACGGGACATGCAGGAACCTCTTCGTCGAAACCGAGCCCGCCGGCACGCGCCGCCCGCTCCTGATCATCGGCGCCCACTACGACAGCGCTCCCGGCACTCCGGGAGCCGACGACAACGCGAGCGGCGTGGCGGTGCTGCTCGAGCTGGCCGCGGCCGTGAGGCGCTCCCGGCTGCCGATGCCCGCCCGCTTCGTCTCCTTCGCGAGCGAGGAGCCCCCGCACTTCGCCACCGGCGAGATGGGCTCCGCCTTCCACGCCAAGCGGCTCCGCGCCGACGGGACGGCGGTCGCCGGGATGCTGAGCCTCGAGATGCTCGGCTACTACGACTCCCGGCCCGGGTCGCAGGCGTATCCCCCCTTCCTCGCGCGCTTCTATCCCGAGTCCGCCGACTTCCTGGCGCTGGTCTCGGACTTCGGCTCCCGGGACCTCATCAAGCGCATGGCCGAAGGCCTGCGGCGGGAGGGGGTCCGGATCGAAACGGCGGCTCTGCCGCGCTGGGTGCCGGGCGTGAGCCTCTCCGACCACCTGTCGTTCTGGAAGGAAAGCTACCCGGCCGCGATGCTGACCGACACCGCCATGTACCGCAACCCCCACTACCACATGCCGACCGACACCCCCGAAACCCTCGATTACCCGCGCATGGCGCTTCTGGTCGAGGCCCTGCGCCGGACTCTTCGCGCCTGGTAACAGCGCCGCGGGCATTTTGGTATCATGGGCCCCACCCGTGAGCCATCTGCTCCTTGCCCTAAACCTCCTCGGCGCCCTGGGAGTGTTCCTTTACGGACTGAAGGTCATGAGCGAGGGCCTTCAGAAAGCGGCCGGCACCCGCCTGCGCCAGATCCTCGCCAAAGCCACCGCCAACCGCTTCAGCGCAACGCTTTCCGGCTTCCTCGTCACCTGCGCGGTGCAGTCCTCGAGCGCGACGACCGTGATGGTGGTCGGCTTCTGCAGCGCGGGGCTCCTCACGCTCAGCGAGAGCCTCGGCATAATCTTCGGGGCCAACATCGGCACGACGACTACCGGCTGGCTCGTAAGCCTTCTGGGCTTCAAGGTGAAGATCTCCAGGTTCGCCGTGCCGCTCATCGGGATCGGGTTCTTCTCGCAGTTCATCCGGCGCTGGCGCACCCCCCACCGTGTGGGGGAGGTCCTCGTGGGTTTCGGGCTGCTCTTCCTGGGCCTGTCTTTGCTCAACCAGGCGATCCCGGGCGTGCGCGAGGTGCCCGAGGTCATGGCCTGGATCACGCGCTTCAGCCCCGAGACGCTCTCGGGGCTGGTGCTGGCCGTCCTGGTCGGCGCCGTCCTGACGACGATCTTTCAATCCTCCAGCGCCATGATGGCCGTCACGCTCACGGCCGCGGCCCAGGGCATCATCGACTACCCGACCGCCGTGGCCATGGTCGTGGGCCAGAACGTCGGCACGACGGCCACGGCGATCCTGGCCTCGATCGGCGCGCCGCTGGTCGCGCGGCGCGCGGCCCTCGGGCACTTCCTGTTCAACATGATCGGAGTGGCGGGCGTGGTCGTCCTCTTTAGACCTTTCCTCTCAATGGTCGATCTCATCCTGCCCGGGGACCCCTACGGCACGGGCGAGAACGCCCTGCTCGTGGCCGTCCCGACGCACATCGCCGCGTTCCACACGGCGTTCAACGTCGCCAACACCGCGGTGATGCTGCCGCTGATCCACCGCCTTGAGCGGCTCATCGTCTGGATCCTGCCGGAGTCCGAGGAGGAGCGGGAGGAGCGCGGGCTGGTCTACATCTCGACGCCGCTGGCGGCCACGCCGGAGCTCGCCATCGCGGCCGCTCAGAAGGAAGTGGACCGGATGGCGGGGATCACGCTGCGAATGATCGCCGACATCAAGAGGGCCCTCACGGCGGAGAAGCGCGAGCGCCGGAGGCTCCTCGAGCGCCTCCGCAAAGACGAGCGGACGACCGACGTCCTGGAGCAGAAGATCAACGAGTACCTCGCTTCGCTCGTGCACGGCCATCTCTCGACGCCCGCGAGCAAGGAGACGCTCTCGCTCCTGAGCATGATCAACGACCTGGAGCGCATCGGGGACCACGGCGAGAAGATGGCGATACTGCTCGAGCGCCAGACCGAGAAGGACTACCGGTTCAGCGACGAGGCGGTCCGGGAGATCCGAGCCATGGCCGACAAGGCCGAGGAGGTCCTCGCGGCGATGCGAGCGATGATCCTCGACCGGGAGGAGGATCCCATCCCCGGGGCGCAGAAGCGCGAGGACGAGCTCAACGCGCTCCGCGACCGCTTCAGGAAAGCCAACCTGGCCCGCCTCTTGGCGGGAAAATGCAGCGCCTTGGCGGGGGTGCTTTTCACGGACATGCTGACCAGCTTCGAGAAGATGGGCGACCACGCTTTCAACGTGGTCGAGGCGTGCGCGGGGATCAAATAGCCGGCGGACGCGCGCGGCACGGATCCTTCTAAGGCCCGGATCACCTCACTGGCGGTTGAGCGAGCCCCGCGCCCGGGAGAGGCTGATCCTCTTGCTGTGATCCAGCTCGTCGAGGATCTCGAGGTAGCGCCCCGTGCCGATGGCCACGGTGGTCAGCGGGTCCTCCGCGCGCTGCACCGGCAGCTCGGTCTCCTGGCGGATGAGCTCGGGCAGGCCCCGGATCAGGGCCCCCCCGCCGGCGAGAACGATGCCGCGGTCCACGAGGTCCGCCGAAAGCTCGGCCGGGGTCTCTTCCAGCGCGTCCTTGACCATGTCGAGGATGATCGTGATCGGCTCCTTGAACGCCTGCCGGACCTCCTCGGAGCTGATGATGACGGTCTTGGGCAGCCCGCCGGCCTGATCGCGCCCCTTGACCTCGAGCGTCATCTCCTCCTTCAGGGGGAATACCGAGCCGATGCGGATCTTGATGTTCTCGGCGGTCGTCTCCCCGATGATGAGGTTGTGCTTGCGCCGGAGGTACTGCTGGATCGCCTCGTCGAACTCGTCTCCGGCGATCCCGATGCACTTCGAGACGACCATGCCGCCCAGCGAGATGACGGCCGCCTCGGCCGCTCCGCCCCCGATGTCGAGGATCATGCTCGCGTGCGGCTCCGAAACCGGCAGGTCGGCCCCGATGGCCGAGGCCATCGCCTCGTCGATGATGAACACCTCGCGGGCCCCGGCCTGCTCCGCCGACTCCTGCACCGCGCGCCGCTCCACTTCCGTGATCCCGGAGGGGACGCTGACGACGATCCGCGGGTGGAGCAGGCTGCTGCGGTTGTGCACCTTGCGGATGAAATACTTGATCATCTGCTGCGTCACCTCGAAGTCCGCGATGACGCCGTTTTTGAGAGGCCGCACCGTGACGATCGAGTCCGGGGTGCGGCCGAGCATCCTCTTGGCCTCGGTGCCCACGGCCAGCACCTGCCGGGTCTCCCTATCGAGGGCGACCACGGAAGGTTCGCGCAGCACGATGCCCTTCTCCCTGACGCAGACCAGCGTATTGGCCGTGCCCAGATCGACGCCCATGTCGTTGGAGAAGAGCCCGAATAAGAAATCAAGCATGGCTGACGGATATTATGCTCAATATTGCCGGGAGAGGTCCATCCCCTTTATCGGCGGGGCGCTCAAGGCCGGTCGGCCGCCGTCCTCTCCGGGACATAGCCCGCCGCGCGCATGCGCTCCAGATAGAGGTCCCGGAGCTTCCGCATGCGCTCGTCCGGTGGCACGCCGGGATGCCGCTCGTACGGGCTCGGCAGGGCGGCCGCCAGCGCGACGGCCTCTTCCGGCGTGAGCTCGGAGGCGTGCTTGCCGAAATAGACGAGGCTCGCCGCCTCGGCGCCGAAGACGCCCTCTCCCCACTCCACGATGTTGAGGTAGATCTCGAGGATGCGCTCCTTGCCGAGCGAGCGCTCGAGGTGACGCGCGATCAGGAGCTCCTTGAGCTTCCGGACCGGGCTCCGTTCGGGCGACAGGAACAGGTTTCTCGCCACCTGCTGGGTGATCGTGCTGGCCCCGCGAGCGAGCTGCCGCTTGCTGAGGTTGTAGCGGACCGCCTCCTTGAACGCGACCCAGTCCACCCCGTGGTGCTGGTAGAAGCGGTCGTCCTCCGCGATCAGGACGCCGCGGCGCAGATACGGCGATATCTCCTCGAGCCGCACCCAGCGCATCGCCGTGACGGGACGTTCTCCCTTGCGGAGCATGCGGCGGACGTAGATCCGCACGTACTGCGTGGTCATCGGATTTTTGGACTCGAGGTCCGAGACATCCGGCAGCCACGCCACGTAGCCCAGGACCAACGCCGCCGCGAGCAGCAGGCAGAGCCCGACCAGCCCGAAAGTTCTCGCGGTCATACTCTCCTCGATCGTGCGTTCCTCGGTCATGCGCTCCTCAGGAATACGGCCTTGAACTTGATCCCTTTCAGGCCCATAGCGCGCTCGACGGCCCGGACGTAGAAGCGGCCCTGCCGCGCGTATTTCGCCGCGAGCTTCGCCCTCTCCTTGCCGCGCACCCGATCGGTCTTGTAGTCGGCGACGATCAGACCCTTCCCCTTCCTGTACAGCACGTCGATCTTGCCGCGGACCACCTGCCCGTCCTCCGCGTACAGGAACGGGATCTCCCGGCCGAGTATCTCGCAGGCGGCCAGCTCCCGGGCCGCGCTCGAGCGGAGAAACCCGCCCACGATCCGCTCGCATTCCTCCTCAAGGCCCGCGCGGTCGGCCTGCGGCTCCTCGCGGCTCAGAAGCTCCGCTCGGCGCGCGATCAGGCGCCGCAGCCCCGCGAGCCCATGCTCGCGGGACCCGGCTGGGGAAGGATCCCGCCCAGCGTCCCCGCCCGCCGGCACCGGCCGGCCGGTCCGGAAATCCCAGCGCTCGAGCGCCTCGTGGCACAGCCTTCCGAGCAGAGCGGCGCGCGGCGCGGAGCTTCGAGGCGGCCCATCGGGCCCGGCCGGCCGGTCTCCCCCGCGCCCACGCTCGCGGGGCCCAGGCGTTGAAGGCTTCCGTCCCGCGTCCCCGTCCCGCCGCTCGGTAGGATGGGTGAATAGGGCCTTCTCCTGGACCGCGGCGCAGCGTTCCCGGCGCCTCTTCCAGTCGGCGGCCAGCCTCGCCGGATCAGGAGCCTTCCACCCGGTGGCCGGCCTCCGCCGGCCGCCCCCGCCTCCCGCCTCCACGCTATCGAGGGGCAGCTCCCGGCTGGCCAGGCACCCGGCCGCGTCGAGCAGGGAGGCGAACGACGCGCCGCGACGAGTGGTGCTCCCGAGAAGCATCAGCCGTTCTTTCGAACGCGTCATGGCGACGTAGAGGACGCGGACCTCCTCCTCCCGCTGGCGACGCAGCTCCTCCTCATCGAGCAGAGCCATCGCGGCGTTGGCGGCGCCGGCGCCGCCCATGCGCAGCCCCACTATGCCGTCCGACCACCCCACGCGCGCGGCGTCCTCCGACGGGCCGCCCTGCGTCCCCCCCGAGAGGTTCGGCAGGATGACTACGGGATACTCCAGCCCCTTGGCCTTATGGATCGTGAGCACGCGGACGGCGTCGAAATCTTCGTCGGCCAGAGGGCTTTCCCCCTCCTCCCGGAAGTCCTTCATCGAGAGTGAGACCGTCTCAATGAACTCCTTGAGCGTCGCCCCCCGGTCACAGGACTCGGCCGCCAAGCGGCCGAACTTGAGCAGGTTCGAGGCCGTCTGCTGGTGATGGTACGCCTGGGCGCAGAGCTCCACTAGGAAGGTGTCGCGCAGGACCGCGCGCATCAGGTCGCCGAGCGGCTCGCGGCCCGCGCGCTCATGGAAGCGGCGCAGCATCCCGAAGAAGGGCTCAAGAGCGGCCGCGACCTTCCTCCCGGGCGCCCGCTTGCGGTAGTCGAGCCCTCCGCCTCGACACAGGCGGTAGATCTCCCGGTCCTCGAGCGCGACGAGCGGCGAACGCAGGAGCCCCGCGAGCGCGATGCGGTCGGAGGGGTCGTCGATCGCGCGCAGAAGGTTGAGGAAGTCCACGACCTCCTGCGTCCCGTAGAAGTACTTCTCCCCCTCCACGACGTAGGGGATGTCGGCGCGCTTGAGGGCCTCCAGATAGACCGATAAGGCCGAGGTGCTGCGCAGCACCACCGCGACCTCACGGTACTCGTATCCGCCGCGATCCTCGCGGATCCAGCGGGCGATCCAGCCCGCCTCCGCGCGGCGGCTCTCGTCGGCCGAGACCTTCCGGTCCGGCTCGGCGGAGGGCGCGACGACTTGGATCCACTCCGGTCCGCCGCGCGCCGGCCGGTCCGGCGCCGGGCTGATCGGCAGGTACGCGGGCTGAAGGCCGGCCGCCGGACGCATCACGGCGTCGAACACGCGGTTGATCGCGTTCACTAGGCCGGCCTGGCTCCGGAAGTTCGTCTGCAGCGCGCAGCGCAGCGCGCCCTGCCCTTCAAGATGGGCCGTGAAGGACTCCGCTGCCGCGATGTCGGCGCCGCGGAATCGGTAGATGGACTGCTTCGGGTCGCCGACGATGAACAGCTTCCCGGGTTCGAGGCGTATGTCCCGCCAGCTCTTGGCCGCGCCAGCCCGGGACTCGCCTAGGAACATGAGAAGCTCGCCCTGCAGCGGGTCGGTGTCCTGGAACTCGTCGATGAGGATTGCCCCCAGGCGGCGCTTGAGCTCGGACCGGACGCGGGGATGGTCGCGGACGAGGTCCCGCGCGGACGTAAGCAGGCCGTCGAACGTGATCCAGCCGCGGCGGCGGTAGGCGGCCCGGAACCCGGCCACGAACGGGGCCAGAAGCTCGAACGCGTCGCGGAACATCGCCTCGTGGCGCGGCTCGACGCGCCGGACGATCCGCGAGAGACTCTCGTACTGCGGCTCGCCGTCGGCGTCCCAGTTGGCGGGCCACTTGGGCGCCTTCGCGCACGGCGGCGTGTCGGCGACCGCCGCCTTCCCCTCGACCGCGTCGGCCGCGGCCGAGAACCGGGAGCTCATCCACGCGAGGTGCTCCAGGACGCGCCCCCGAGGCTTCTCCCGCCCCTCGCCGAGCCGGGCCGCCCGCTCCCCCAAGGCGCGCAGGCGCCCGGCCACCCGCCGTCCGCCCAAGGAAACGTCCTGCATATCCACCCGCGGGCCGATGAGTCCCCGCGCCAGGTCCCGCACGTCCTCAAGAGAGACGCCGCCTCCCCCGGCCGCGGAGCCGAGGACGCGGCGCCAGAGCCCGGGGCGGGGCGGGTCCTGTCCGAGCTCCCGGTCGAGCCATTGCGCCCACTCGCTCTCGAACAGGTCGTCGAGCGCCTCCTCTCCGGCGTCGACGCGGAACTCGGGGTCGACTCCCGCCTCGAGAGGATACAGGCGCAGAAGATGCGAGCAAAAGGAATGGATGGTTCCGATCTGGGCGCGCTCCAGGTCGCGCAGGGCCCGCTGCGCCAGCTCCCGGATATCCTTCGGCTCGCGGCGGAAGCGGGTCCGCAGGTCGTGCAGGCAGCGCTCGGCGGCGGGGCCCTCGGCCCCGTCCAGCGAACGGCCCTCGACGAGCGAGGCGAGCTGGTTGAGGCGCTCGGCCAGGCGGAACTTGATCTCCGAGGCGGCCTTCTCCGTGAACGTGAGCGCGACCAGCCGCGCCACGTCGAGGCCCCCCTCCTTGCCGCGCCTCCCGAGCAGGAGGAACACGATGCGGTCGATGAGAAGCGTCGTCTTTCCGGTCCCGGCCCCGGCCTCGACGATCACGCTGCGCGTGACGTCCAGCCGAGCGAGGTCGCGGTCCCGGGCGTCGGGGAGGGCGACGCTCATCGGGCCTCCGCGCTGCGTATCAGCGTCATGGGATGGCTCTTGCGGCAGAGGGCGCCGAACGGACACCAGCGGCAATGGCCGTGGGCCCCCTCGTCCGGACGGATGAGGAACTTCCCGAGGCTCACCGTCCCCGCGAGGCGGGAAAGCTCCTCGAACAGGGCTTCCCGGCTCCGACGGTGGGCGTCGGCTCCGTATTCGTGGACCCATGGGCGCCCGTTGGTCTCGGGCCCATCCTCGATAGCGCAGAAGCGGACGCCGCCGGGCTCATCCTCCTTCAGCCGCGGATGCCGCGCGGCGAGCTCCAGGTACACCGGCGGCTGGAAGGTCTCGCCCTTGCGGACCAGGGCCTCGAGTTTCTCGTGTCTCCTCCAGCGGGACTTGTAGTCCACGACGCGAAACGAGCCGCCGCCGACATCCACCCGGTCGGCCCGGCCCTGGAAGGGCATCCCCCTAAGAGCCTCGGGCAGCCCTACGGCGAGGGGCGACTCCATGGGTTCCTCGAACAGCTCCGGCCGCATCCCCGACTCGCCGAGCTCCCGGAGGTCCCGCTGAAGGAAGACGCGCAGGTGGCCGCGCATCCCCTCCCGCGTGATGTCCCACAGCAGGGGGTAGACCCCGAGCTCCCGCCACCCGTAGGCGGCGAAGACCTCGTCCTCCGCGGCCCGCAGCGCCGGCTCCGGGAACGCCGCCCGCTCGCGCCGCCAGAAGCCCTCCCGCCGCAAGCGCCTGTAGAAGCGGGACAGCACGCCGTGATAGATGTCCCCCTTCACGGCGGGGGATACCTCGCCGCTGGGGCAAGGCTCCTCGGGCTCTTCCAGCCCGAGCACGCGCGAGGAGTAGAACTGGAACGGACAGCGCGCGAGGATCGCCAGCGCGGAGGGAGACAGGCCCCGCCGGCGCAGCTCGCCCAGGTATTCCGCCGGAGGACCCACTAACCCGTCGTAGGGACCCGGTCCGCCGCGGCGGTTCATGTCGGCCACGCGCCGCGCCAGAGCCTCGTAGCCGTCCGCGTCCCAGCCGAGGGCCCGGTAAAGGGCGCGGGATCCGGTCCGCGTCAAAGCGGCCGCCACCGAGGCCTCCTTCGGCGTCAGGTAGGGGGCCAGATGAGGGAGGGTCAGCTTGCGCTCCGGCTGACGCGGGACGCGCTCGCTGAGCTCGGCCTGCGAGAGACGGACTCCCGCCGCCCGGCAGAGGTCCAGGAGATAGATCGAGGGGATCTGCGCCCGCCCCTCCTCGTCCGAGCGCGGGTGGGAGCAGTAGAGGCGCTCGGAGACGGACCCCGCCAGCAGAGTGAAGAGCAGCTTCTCCTCGTCGTAGGCGGCCTGCTTCGCCGCGATCCAGTAGCCGCCGGTCTCGCGCAGGGCGGCGCGCGCCGAGTCGCGCAGCAGCGGGTCCTCCCGTATCGTCCTAGGGAAGAGGCCCTCCCGCATGCCGACCAGGAAGAGCGCGCGGAACGATTCCCCGCGGGCCTCCATCGCGTCGAGGACGCGCACCCCGCTCCCCTCCGCCCCCCCGACCGGACGGCCGGCCCGGGTCAGGCGATCCTCTGCCGCGTCGAGGAACTCGTCGAACGTCGCCGGCTCGCCCAGGAGGTCGAATACCCGCAGGCCGTCGAGGCCGCCGAGGGCCTCCTCGAAACCGGGATCCCCTTTCCCGTCTAGGTGCTCGCGAAGGAAATCGCACGCGTAATCCGCCCATTCGGACCATCGCCGGCGCTCCGGGGGCGTCAGGCGCCGGCGCCACTCGCAGAGCAGGTCCCAGAGCGCCCGAGACTGCTCTTGAGGGACCACGGTCCCCCGCCGTCCCTCGGCCGCGAGCTGGGGATAGAGCTCGAAGTCCGCACGGGTCGCGGGAAGGAGCTTGCCTTCCCACTGCATCCAACCGCGATGGACGCGGAGCCGGCGCACCAGCGTCCTCCAAAACCTGCCCCGCCGGCCCTTGAAGAACGGCGATTCGGTCAGGTCCAGGACGGCCAGCGCGGGGAAATCGCGCCGAGCCAGAGTAAGCAGCTTCAGGCACATCCGGGCCGCGGGCCGCCGCAGGAGCGGCTCCTCGGCGCTCATATGGAACGGGATGCAGGACTCCTCGAACGCCTCGGTGACGGCCGTCCGGTACGGATCGAGGGCGCGGGCCACGACGCCTATCTCGCCGTGGGCGTAGCCTTCCTCCTCGACGAGCCGGAGCACCTCCTTGGCCACGCGCCAAGATTCGTCGCGGGCTCCCGAGGCCGTGAAGAACCGGAGCGCTCCGTCCGCGACGCTCCCCTCCGCGCCCGGGACGAAGAGCGCGTCCAGGGCCTTGCCCAACGCGCGGCCCTCGCCCCCGCCGTCGAGGGCCCGCGGCGTGCGGCCGCCAAGATGGAGCTTGGTCTCGAAGAACCGGTCACAGAAGGAATAGCCCGGATGCCCCTTCCGGTAGGGATAGAAGAGCGTGACGGGATAGTCCTTCGCGACCGCCTCGAAGAAATCGGCCTGAAGTCCCGTGAGATCGTAGAACCCGTAGTAGAGGATCGCTCGGTAGCGCCGGAGCACCGGAGACGCGGAGGCCGCCTCGGTCGCCCGCCGCGTGAGCCCCGAGACCGGCGTCACCCGCAGCTCGTCCATGCGCTCCTCGTAGCGCCGCAGGACCGCCAGCAGCCGCCTGAAACGCTCCGCCTCGTACGCGTCGTCGAGAAGCCCCTCATCGAGCAGGTCCGCGGCCCGTGGCTCCACCCCGGCGTCGATGAGGTCCTTGAGGCTGGACCGGTAGGATGCCGACAGGCCGCGGGGACGGGATTGCGCTCCTTCGGCATGGGACGCGAGCAGGTCGTCGAGAAGCCTGTCGAAGAACATGGGGTCGCCCACCACGCTCCGGTCCAGCGTCCCGCTCTCCCGCACGATCTCGAGAGCCAGGCTGTAGAAGGTATGGAACTCGACCTGAAGGCAGGCTCGCCCCGCCTCGCAGGCGACCAGGCGCTGCAGGCGGTCCGCCATCCGGCGCGAGGGAGCCACGACCGCCGCGGGCGCCAACGGGTCGGCCTTCTTGACCGCGTCAAGCTCGGCGAGGAAGGCACGCTCCAGGGCCGGCTGGAACGGACCGTACTGGACGGTAAGCATAGGCTCCGAAGTAAGTATATCCCTTTTTCCCCGGACGTTACTCGGGGATGATCTGCGCCTCGAACACGTGGAACTCGGCTTCCGACTTCCAGGCATCGGCCGCCAGACCCGCCTTGCGCGCCAGATGCGTCAGGGTCTCCTCGACGTCCCAATGGTTCTCCATGGCGACCTGGGGCAGGAAGACCGCCGACCTGCCCCCCTTCCTGAGCACGACGCCGTGCCAGCCGGGCAGGATCCTATGATAGCCCTCCACGCGCCGCAGCGGGCTCAGCACGGACACCTCGACCTCGATGTCGCCCAGCTCATCGGCCGTCACGGGCTTGAAGCGGCGATCGAACGCGCAGGCGTTGACCGCGTTGCGGACCACTCCCTCGTAGAGCGGCTCGACCCCCACGATGCTGCCGATGCAGCCCCTCAGACGGCCGTGCTTGCGCAGGGTCACGAACACTCCCATGACCTTCTTGAGGCCCGCCTTCACCCTCTCCATCAGGGCCTCGGTGGACGGGGCCTTCTTCTCGCGTACGTACGCCTCCACGGTGGCGCGCGCCAGCGCCAGGATCTCACCCTGCTCATCGGGCTTGAGCATCGCCGCCAGGCGGCTCTCGCGCTCGGCGCCCGCGAACGAGACGTCCGGCTCCCCGCCCGTCCCCGCCCCGTCCGTGAACAGGATGGAAGCGTAGCTCACCGAACCGTCCCACTCCCCGGTCAGCTCGCCCGAGCGGTAGTAGCGCAGGAGCGTGCCCCGCGAACCCTCCGGAAGAAGGTTCAAGAGCACGCCGATGGGAACGCGGCCGCAGATCGTGGCGCCGGTGCGTTCGTGGTGCTCGTAGAAGGCGGCGAAATCCTTTTTCACGATGGCTTGGATGGCCTCCCGGTCCAGAGCCTCGATATTCCGGGGTATCTCGCGCTCGAAGGGGGCGTACCCGAACCGTTTCCCGTAATGAACGAAGTCCGAGCTCGCCACCACGACCGTCCGGTCGTCCACGAACCTGCGTATCTCGCGGGCCGCGGGGGCGTAATCGGCGCGATCGAGCGAGCTGAAGACCACCGGCACGATCGAGAAGCCTTCGGGGAGCACGACTTGGAGGAAGGGTAGCTGAATCTCGATGGAGTGCTCCTCCTCATGGACCTTGGACCGCGAGGCGAAGAGCCGATGCTTGAGCAGCCGGTCCGCGGCTTCCCGATCCACCGGCACGCGGCCGAGCGGCGTCTCGTAGTGGTCGAAGGCGGGGACGGAGGCTCCCGGGAAGGGGTATCGGTGGCTCACTCCCAAGACGACCACCCGGCGGATGTCCCGGCCCTCGAGCGCCTTGAATCCGTAGGCCGCGGCCTGTCCCGAGTACCGGAAGCCCGCGTGGGGAGACACCAGAGCGAGGGGCCTTCCCTTGAGCCGCGGTTTCCCGGCCCGCTCGAGATAGAGGCCGAGACGGGCGCGCAGCTTGCCCGCGTCGCCGAGGTACCAGGATCCGGCCAAGGGGCTGCGCCGCACGCGGGCGGACGCGGCCGGAGACGTCTCGCCGGACGAGCCCGCGGCGGGCCGCTTGTCCCGCTCGCAATGGACGAGGAGCGGGATCAACAACAGGACGGCGACAGGCAAAAGCGCCGGAGCGGCGGACGCCTTGGGAGCGCGCTTGGCCGCCATCAGCCCGCCAGGTCGTGCGGGGAGTAGAAGTCGGCCTCGCGCAGGTCCCTATCGTGTTCCCGTCCCGCTCGCCCGAAATGAACGCCGCCCAGCAGGGCCGCCGCCCCCGCGGCGAGCCGCGCGAGGAAGCCCTTGCGCGACACACGCCCTCCTCCTTCCGTCGTCATAAGCTCCACCTCCCTGCGATGGGCGTCTTGCAGTATTCGCACCTGCCGTCCTTGATGTGGATCTCCGGCACATGATAGCCGATGCGCCGCACGACGACCTTGCCGTCGGTGGGGCAGATCGTCGACTCCGCCGGGTGGCCGTGCATATTGCCGATGTACACGTACTTGAGCCCCGCGTCGAGCGCCTCGCTGCGCGCCCGAAGCAGGGTCGCCACCGGCGTGGAGGGCAGGTTCCGCATCTGGTACTGGGGGAAGAACCGGCTGAAGTGAAGAGGGGTGTCCTCGTCCAGGTTCGAGACCATCCACTTGGCCATGCGCCGGATCATGGCCATATCGTCGTTCAGGGTCGGGATGACGAGGTTCGTGACCTCGAGCCACACGCCCATCTCCTTCTGCGTGACCAGGCAATCGAGGACGGGCTGGAGGCTCCCATCGCTGTACTTCCGGTAAGGGGCGTCCTCGAAGTACTTCAGGTCCGTATTGGTCGCGTCGATGTACCGCAGCAGCCTCTTGAGCGGCTTCCGGTTGATATAGCCCGCGGTCACGAGCACGTTCTTCAGGCCTTTCTCCCGGGCGAGCCGGGACGCGTCGTAGGCGTACTCGTAATAGACGACCGGATCCGAGTACGTGTAGGCGATCGATGGGCACTTGGTCCGGATCGCCGCGTCCACCACGTCCTTGGGGTCCGCCCGGTAGCGCATCTCCATCTGCGCGCCGTCGCGCTGGGAGAGCTGCCAGTTCTGGCAGTTCCGGCAGTGCAGGTTGCAGCCCGCCGTGGCGATCGAGAATATGCGCGAAGCGGGCAGAAAGTGGTTAAGAGGCTTCTTCTCGATGGGGTCGATGTGGACGGAGCTCGGCCGCGCGTAAGTCGTCGCCCTGAGCTTGCCGCCCATGTTGACGCGCACCCGGCAATCGCCGGCCGCGCCCTCCGGGATCCGGCACTCCTTGGGGCAGAGCTCGCATACCACGTCCCTTTTCACGGCGCCGCCTCCGCGCCGGCACCTGCCCGCGAGGCCTGGGCGTTGAAGGCTTCCGTCCCGCCGAAGGCCTCGTCCGGCCGCGCCTCCGCGGCCCGGTAGTACATGGCCTCGCGGTCCACGAGCTCCCCCTTGCGGATCATGCGCCGCACGGCGGGAAAGTCGATCTTGCGGAATCCGCTCTGAGCCGTCTCGCTGACCAGAAGGGAGTCCCGGACGTAGACCCCCACCAGGGCCAGCGTGGCCGCGCACAGCGCGACGAACTTAAGATCCCTTTTTCTCAGGACTCTCGGCGTTCTTGCTCGCATAAGCCGGATGATGCACGCAGCGCTGGCACTGGAGGCAGTCCACGTCGTACTCGGCGTGCACGCCCTGATCGCAGAGGCTGAACTCCCGCTTCGGGGCCCAGCGCCGCGCCAGCGCCAGCTTGTTGGACAGCGCCAGGAACGCGCCGGCGGGGCAGAAGTAGCGGCACCAGAAACGGAAATACAGCACCGACGCGGACAGCGCCACCCCCACTAGGATAGCCATGACCTTGGAAAATTTCAACGCGAAAAAATGCTGCAGCGGGCTGAAGGTGATCCAAGCGGTCTCGGCCGTGATCCAGAACAGGCATAAGGCCGCCGTCAGCAGAAGGAACTTGACGTAGCGCGCGCCCTGGTCCAGCCAGCGCATCGCGCAGGACTTGAGCCCGGCGCGCTGCCCCAGGCTCCACAGGAGCTCCTGGAGCGCGCCGAACGGGCATACGAACCCGCAGTACGCCTGTCCCCATAGAAGCGAGGTGATCAGGATGAAGCCGGCCAGGACGAACCAGACGGCGTTGTCCGGGCCGGGCAGGCGCCCTTCCGAGACGTTGGCGATGTCCACCAGCGAGAAGAGCGTGTTGTACGCGATGCCCATCACGCACACCGCGCCCGCGAGATAGGCGAAGCGCGCCCGCTCGCCGCCCTTCAGGTACACGGGGAAGAACAGCGCCAGGAACCCGGCGATGACCCAGAACTTGAGCGTCTTCAGCGGCTCGGTCCAGGGCCGCCGGACCCGGTCGCGCCGCACCGTCAGCCCCAGGACGCGCTCGCCCACCGCCTCGGAGGAGCGGTTGACGATCTCGACCACCGCGCGGGAGGTCACCGTGGCGCCGGACAACGCGTCGATCTCCCGGCCCAGGCGGAGCGTTCCCGTGGTGTCCAGTCCCTTGAAGGACGAGAGCCAGGCGTCGATGCCCTCTATGTAGGAGGGCGTCTCGCGGCTTTCCACCAGCTTGAGCCCCAGGACCTCCCCCTTCCCGGAAAGTCCCAGCAGCAGGTTGATCGGGCCCGAGTAGCCCTTGACCTCCGAGGAGTGCGGGAAGGTGCTGAACGCGGCCCCCGACTCGCCCCCCCGCTCGCTCACGCCGCGGTAATACGGAAACGGCTCCTCGTGGCGCTCGAAGCGCCGCAGTCTCGTGACGCCCGTGAGCTCCGCATCGGAGAACTCCACCAAAGCGGGCCTCCCCCCCTGCTTGACCGCGGCGCTCATGGCCCAGACCGTGACGGCGAGCCCAGCCAGGACCCAGCTCGTCCGCCGGGGAGGAAAGGAGACAAAGGCGCGCTCCCGGAAACGGAGCACGGGAAGTCCGGAAAGCCGCTCTCCCAGGCTGCGGACCGCGCCCACCCCCTTGAGCTCGAGCAGGATCAGAGGCAGGCAGCTCAAGGCGAGCCCGGTCGCGGCCAGCCGGCAGGAACTCTCCACTCCCAGAAGCGGCACCAGGCAGGTGCCGGTCACGAGCCCGCCGAGCATGCCGCCCATGTGGTCCGCCGCGTCGATCGCCCCCGACGTCCGCCCCACGTCGCCGGCCCCCCGGTGGTGGAGCCGGACGGCGGGCGGAAAGCCCGCGCCGGTGAACGCCCCCGACGCGAACACCAGTCCCCAGTAGGCCGCTTCCGCCGCGTCCGCGCCCAACGGCCGGACAAGCTCCAGAAGGCGCGGCAGCATCCATGCGTAACCCGCGGCGGCGGCCGCCGCCGCCAAAAGCCAGCGGCCCGGGACGGCCGAACGCCCCGCCCCGGCCCGCACGGCGGCGAAGGCGCCCGAAGCCAAGCCGGCCATGAACAAGCCGTTGAGCAGCCCCACCTTCTTGTAGATATGGCCGAAGAAGCTCTGGAACGTGAACAGCAGCACGAGCTCCAGCGCCATGGCCGTGAAGCCCAGCGCCACGATCGCGGTCCCGGCCGAGAAGCGCCGCTCCCGGGACCGGTCCTCCTCCGTGAGCCCGTAGCCCAGCCGAAAAAGGATGAAGATGACGAGGGGCAGCAGGAAAAACCGTCCGCCGACGCGCCGGATCGTCTCCAGAGCGCCGACCCACTCCGAGCCCGAGAACCGCCCCCACAGCAGCATGTTCAGGTAGTAGGTGACCGGTCTGAGGTCCGTATTGAGCTCCCCGCCCTGCTCCTTGAGGCTGCCCTCCACGAAGGCCACGCGGTCCTTGGGCAGGATGGAGAAGAACGCCTCCCGGGGGATGGCGCGCTCGCGGACCCGGACGCTCATGTAGCGGAGCGCCAGCGCCGCCGGGTCGAGAGTGAGCTTTCCCTTCTTGTCCGAGGCGAAGAAATAGTTGGAGTCCCCCGGCGTGACCCGGACGTCCTCGAAGACCTCGCGCAGGGTCCGGTAGACCGATGCGTTGTAGCTCTTCACCTCGCGCCCCAGGTAGTTGGACGCGGAGGTCACCTCCGTCATGAATACCCCGCCGCCCGCGAGCGCCCGGCCCGCGGCCTCGTAGAACTCCTTGGTGAAGAAGCGGTTCAGACTCGCGGTGGCCGGATCCGGCACCAAAACGACGATGAGGTCGTATCCCTCGTCGTCGGCCAGCCGATTGAAGAACAGCCGCGGGTCCGCGAAGTGGAAGCGCACCCGCTTGTCGGCGAACGCCTTCTTCCAGTCCGCCGGCACGTGCTCCCGGATCCGCTCGAAAGCCCGCTCGTCCGGCTCGACGCAGTCGATCCTCTCGACCGGGTACTTGAGCAGCTCGGGTATCAGCCCGCCCGCCGCCCCTTCGACGAGAAGGACGCGCTTGGCCTTGGGGTGCTGGCCGAAGAGGAGCGACGCCTGGACCGCGGGCACGATCCGCTCAGAAAAGCTGGCCGTCACCTTGCCGTCGGCCACCACGATGGTCTGATCACCGAGCCGGGCGATGGCGAGGTTCTGGTACGGCGTGTCGAAGGTCTCGACGAGCTCGAGCTTCGGCAGGATCGAACCCCAACGGAGCGCGTCGGCCCGCGCGGTGAGGCGGTCGCCCGCCGGCGTCAGCAGGACCGCCAACCCGCAGACGGCCCAGGCCGCGCCCAACGCCCGCCCGATCCAGAGCCCGGCCTTGCCCTCTCCTCGGGGGAGCGCGAGGAGCGCCAGGCCCAGCGCCGCGCTCAGCGCGCCGAGCGTCTGCCAGGCCGAGATCCGGTCCACCAGGAAGAACGTGAATAGCGCCCCGCCGGCCAGCCCGCCCAGCGCGTCGAAGATGTAGACGCTGGGTATATCCTCCTCTTTATTCAGCGCGCGGCACGCCAGAGGGAAAGCCGCGCCGACCAGGACCCCCACCGGGAACGTCACCGCGAGGCTCCACAACGCGAGCTGGTCGAGCGGGACGAACTGCGTCGGCGAGACGTCGATGAAGCGGCGGCAGACGCGCAGGAGCAGGATGGCGCCGGCCGAAGCCGCGGGCAAGAGCGCCATGAGCAGCGAGAAGGCGGTCAGCGGACGCCGGAGCCCGGCGGCGAGCCTCCCGGCTGCCCAGCTGCCGACCGCGATCCAGAGCAGCCAGAAGCCGTAGAAGAGACCGAGGCTTATCTCGTTGCCGTAGAAGACGACGAGCATCTCCCGGCCCATGAGGGCCTGCACGACCTGGGAGAACCCGCCGGCGAGAAAGAAGGTGAGCAGCAGCCGCGCCCGGTTCATGACTTCAGCGATATCTTAGCCGAATCCCGGCCGCCCAGCCATAGGTGGACCTCCCGATCAAGCGCCTCAAACGTCTCGCGCTTGAGGCGCTTAGACCTCCGCGCTATCGAGAATCTCCGCCCGCCTTTGGCGGGCGACCCATTCCTGATAACCTGGCGGTGTAAGCGACCGGTCGGCGCTCCGCGCGACCGGCGCTGAGGACCTTGACGCGCCCCCGGAGTCCTTCTATGCTTTGCTGAGACTCGCGCCGCGGAGGCGCCGTCATGAGAGCTATGAAGAGCATCTTCCCCGTTTTCGGCCTGGTGGGACTGGGCCTGCTGGCGGGGGCCTATTTCGCGTATACCCGCACCGGCGAATTCCTGGACAAGGCCGTGTCCGGCCGGGAGAATATCGTAGGGTTCGAGCGGACCTACTCGCACGACCTGACTTCCTCAATGGGACACCCAGACAAAGCCGTATGGTAAGCCACCGTTTCCGTCGGTTGACTCTCTGAGGCTCTGCCGTTGCGGCGTCGTGTCGTAGGAGAGTCGCGTCAGCGCGGTTCGTACGCGGCCTGAGGGACGGATTCCCCTCTCCCCCGAAGGCTAATCTTTACCCACAACTATTTTGAGCACAAGGGGAGATGGGGATTTTTGAGAAGATTCATGATGGAGGCGTCAGTGGTAAAGGTTGTAAGCCATATCGATATCAGCCAAACGCGCCATGCCGCGCCAAAGCACTTCG
>JBDREN010000040.1:0-27841 GCA_043819795.1 Elusimicrobiota bacterium | reverse complement strand
TGGCTTACAACCTTTACCACTGACGCCTCCATCATGAATCTTCTCAAAAATCCCCATCTCCCCTTGTGCTCAAAATAGTTGTGGGTAAAGATTAGCCCTTCGGGGGAGAGGGGAATCCGTCCCTCAGGCCGCGTACGAACTGCGCTGACGCGACTCTCCGAGGACACGACGCCGCGACGGCAGAGCCTCAGAGAGTCAACCGACGGAAACGGTGGCTTACCATACGGCTTTGTCTGGGTGTCCCATCGCGGAAGTCAGGAAACGGTGCCGGGCTTGACTTTTGGGAATTATTGCATGCGAACGCCACAAATGCGATCAATAACTCCCAAAAGTCAAGCCCGGCACCGTCTTACCGTCTTAACGCGCGGGCGAGGGCGATGAAGGATTCGAGGCCGATATCTTCCGCCCGGACGGACGGCGGGACGCCGCTCGCCCGGAACGCGGCCTCGACCTCCGCGCGGGGCAGGCCCATATTCCCCGCCACCGCCTTGGCGGCCATCTTCCGGCGCTGGCCGAAGGCCGCCCGGACCACGGCGAAGAACGCCCTCTCCGAAACGTCCTCCGGGAGCCTCGGCCGAGCGAGGCGCTCGAGCCGCACGACGGCGGACTCGACCTTCGGTTGGGGCCGGAAGCAGTCCGCCGACACGACGCGAACGAGCGACGCGTCGGCCTTGATCCGGACCGAGAGGCTCAGCAGGCCGTAAGCCTTCGTCCCCGGCCAGGCCAGGATGCGGTCGGCCACCTCCCGCTGGAACATCAGCACCGCGCTCCGCCAGCCGGGCCAGTCGAGCAGCTTCCGCAGGATGGGCGACGCGACGGAATAGGGCAGGTTCGAGACGACCGTCGCCGGCGTGGGCAGGCCCGCCAGGTCGAGCTTCAGCCAATCGGCGTGCAGAAGGCTGAAGGAAGGGGAGCTAAACCGGCCCTCAAGATGCGCGACCAGCCGCCGGTCCACCTCGACGGCGGTCAGCCGCGCCCCCGCATCGAGGAGGCGCCCGGTCAGGATGCCGCGCCCGGGCCCGATCTCGATGACCGCGCCGCCGGCGCGGACGCCGGCCGCCGCCACGATGGCGTCGGCCGCCTCATCAGATACCAGGTAATGCTGGTCGTACCTCGCGTGCAACGCGCTCTACCTCGGGGTCACAGGGCCACGAACGTGCGGCTCTGGAGGCGGCGAAGGAGGTCCATTCCCACCTTCCACACGTCGCCGGCCCCGAGCGTCAAGACCACGTCCCCCTCCCGCAGCTCCCGGACGAGGTCCACCGGGCGCGTGAACGGGTACGCGGGCACACCCGCGCGACGGACCGCGTCGAGGATCAGCTTGGACGTCACGCCCGGTATCGGCCGCTCGCCGGCCGGATATATGTCCATCACATAGACCGCGTCGGCCTTCCGGACGGCCGGCCCGAAGGCGCGGTGGAGCGCCTTCGTGCGGCTGTAGCGGTGCGGCTGAAAAACAGCCACGATCCGGCGCTTCCCCGCCCAACGCCGTCCCGCGGCCGGACCCCGCCTCGCCGACGTCCCCGCCAGCGCCTCCAGCGTCGCCCGGACCTCGGTGGGATGATGCCCGTAGTCGTCGATGAAGTCGATCCCGCCCGCCTCGCCCAGCCGCTCCATGCGGCGGCCGACGCCGCTGAAAGACGAAAGGCCCCGGAAGACCTTGCGCAGGTCCAGTCCGAGAAAGCCGCCCACCGCCACGGCGGCCAGGGCGTTGAGCGCGTTGTGCCTGCCGGCCACCCGGAGCTTCAGCACTCCCTTCTTGCGCCCCTGGTGATAGACCGCCATCCGCGTGCCGGCGCCGAGCCCGCCCTTCCCTGCCGCGGGAAGGACGACTCCGCACCAGTCCGCGGCGCCGCCGCGGGTCCCGGCGCGGCGCCCGGAGCCGCTGCCGGGCGCCAGCCCGTAGGTCACGACGGGCCGCCGTACCCGGCCCATGAGCCCGCGCAGGACCGGATCGTCCGCGCAGAGCACGGCGGTCCCGTAGAATGGAAGATGATGCAGATGCTCGAGGAACGCCTTCTTCAGCGCCGAGAAGCCGCCGTAGTGCTCCAGGTGGTCGTCATCGATGTTCGTCACGACCGCCACCAACGGATAAAGCTTCAAGAAAGAGCCGTCCGACTCATCGGCCTCGGCCACCAGGTACTCGCCGAGACCGACGCGGGCGTTCGTCCCGCCGACCGGCAGCTCGTGCCGGGACCGGGACCCGCCGGCCGTCCGCGGCCGGGGCGACTCCGCCTCCAGGTTGGCGACCTGGCCTCCGACGATGACCGTCGGGTCGGCCCCGGCGGCCTGCAGCGCCATCGCCGCCATCGCCGTGGTCGTCGTCTTGCCGTGCGTCCCGGAGACGGTGATCGTCTTCTTGAGCCGCGCGATCTCGGCGAGCAGCTCGACGCGCCGGGCCACCGGGATACCCGCGGCCCGCGCCGCCGCCACCTCGGGGTTCGACGGAGGCACCGCCGTGCTGATCACGACCACCTCCGCTCCCCGGATGTTCGCGGCCCGGTGGCCGATCCGGACCTCGGCGCCCGCCGCTGCCAAGCGCCGCGTCAGCTCGGTCGCCTTGAGGTCGGAGCCTGAGACCGAGTAGCCGAGGTTGAGGAGCACCTGGGCGATGCCGCTCATCCCGACTCCCCCTATCCCGACGAAATGGATGCGGCGCACGAAGTCCATCATCGGGCTGGCCGGCGGAACGCCTCCCGACGCCCGTCGTCTCCTGCCCGGCGTCATTTAGCGGCCTCCTCGGCGGACGGAGCGTCCGCGGCCCCGGACGCCGGCTCGCGCAGCAGCCATTTCAGACCCTCGGCGGCGGTCTTGTTCTTGGGGTTGATGCTGAGCGCGCGCCGGTACGCCTCCGCCGCGCCGGACTCGTCGCCGCGGATCACCATGGCGACCCCGAGCCCCAGGTACGCCAGCTCGCTGTCGGGATCGATCTCGATCGCCCGCTCGAACGCGGAGGACGCCCGCGCCGCCTCGCCGAGCGTCGAGAACCCTATCCCCTCGATCACCCGCCACAGGGCCGCATCGGAGCCCGCGCGCCCGTCCTCCTCGAGGACCTCCTCGACGAGAGCCATCCAGCCGGTCCCCATGACCCACAGTCCGAGATCGTTGCCCACGTCACGAGGCTGGTAGGAGACCTTCCGCTCCTTTCCCGCGTCGGGAGCCCCGGGGCCCGCCGCGCGCTCGGAGAACTTCAGGTTCATCGCGAAGCGCGTCTCGGCGTCGGGGGGAGCGGTATCGAGCACGCTCCGCAGGTCCTTGACGATCTTTTGGACCTCCGCGCGACGCCCGGCCGCGCTCGCGGGCGGGAGGATGAACTCGCGCTGCGCGCCCAGCGTGGAGGGCTTGGGCCGCTTGCCCGCCTGCTCCAGAGCCCGCTTGAGAGCGGAGGGCGTCTCCCCGGTCCCGCTTCGCACGAGCTTCGCCTGCGGCAGGAACACCATGTCCACCTGGAGGACGGCCTCCTGGTCCAGGGGGATGCGGGCCAGGTTGCGGGCGAGGACCTCCAGCGGCCCGGCGGCCTCTTCGGTGGCCGGCCGCTCCTCTTCGGCGCCCTCCGCCGAGCCGGACCGGCGGTCCTCGCCGCCGGAACGCCCGCCGTAGGAGACCGACAAGGCCAGCCCGCTGGCCCGGTCGGCCGGGGTCAGGTGGAATACGCCGAGCAGCGCGTCGCGCGCCCTTCCGGGCTTTCCGAGAAGCGCGCAGGCCCGGGCCATGCGGAAACGGGCGACAGCGTCCCGCCGCTTCAGCCGCACGGCGCGCTCGAAGAGCTCGAGAGCGTCGTCGACCTTCCCGATCTTCTCGTAGATGGCGCCGAGCTCCAGCATCGCGTCCTGGTAACCGGAGAAGAGCTTGATCGCCTTCTTGAGCGACGCGATCGCGTCCTCGGCGCGCCCCAGACGCCGGTGGAGCATCCCGAGCTGGAAGTGGTAGAGCGGATGCTCCGGGTCCAGCTTGACCGCCCTGCGGAAGTGGCCGAGCGCCTCGGGATACTTCCCGAGCGTCTCCTCGGTCGAGCCGAGGTTCATCTGGATGTCGGCCCGCTCCGGATTGAGGCTCGCCGCCTTGAGGAACGCCTCGTAGGAAGCGCGCGTCTCGCCCTTCCAGGCGTGGACGATCCCCATCAGGAGATGCGTCTGAGCATCGTCCCCGTCGAGCCGCAGGCTCTCGCGGAACTCCGTCTCGGCCTGGTCCACGCGCCCCGACCAGTAGTACGCGACCCCGAGCATCTGGTGCGCCTTCGGGTCGTTCGGCGCCTTGATGGCCGCCTTCGCGAACTGCTTGACCGCCTCCGCGTAGCGGCGCTGCTCCAGCAGCTTGGAGCCCAGGTAGAGGTCGCGCGCGGCCTGAGCCTCCATGATCCTGTCCCAATAGGTGCTCTGGTCCGCGGGGGGCTCCGTCTTCCCGGCGCGCGCCGGGACGAAGGAGGCGAGAACGAACAGGAGCGCGCACAAAGCGGCGCTCGCCAACGGCGCGAGGGACTTGGGCGCGCCCGTGTTCCGCGTCACCGTCTCCAATGGCTGGCCAGGGACCTGGCGAAGGAAGTCGCGACCGCCGACAGCGCGCAATCCATGTCGAAACCTTCGTAGCTCTGGTGGGCGGACCAGACCACCGACCCGGTCTCGACGTCCACGAGACGCGCCGCCAGGCCCACCCGGGCCGACGAGCTGACGATGTTCGTGCCGGGAAACCCGGGCGTCGGCCTGCGGGAGAACAACGTGCTGCCGGGTCCTCCGACGGGCGCGACCGCCTGCGCGAAGGAGGCCGAGGAGCCCTCCACGACCAGGTAGCTCTGCGGCGGGGCGTACTGGGTCACCGATCCCATGAACAGGGCGTCGACTGCGAGGAGCTTGCCGACCTCCTTGACGGTCGCCGGCTCGAGGGCGCCGAGCGTCGAGAGGTGGTGCTCCGAGAAAACGGCCTCGATGCGGCTGCGCTCCACGACCTCCGCGCCCGTCGCCAGCAGGGCGTGGGCCAGGTAGTCGGCCGCGGCCGAGCCTCCGGTCCCCTCGAAGCTGACCACCGCGACGCGCTTGAGGCTGGAAAACTCGTAGCGCGGGTTGAAGGCCACCTCCGGACCGGCGCACGCCGCCGCGAGCAGCGCCGGCACGGCGAGAATGGGACCGGCGCGTCTCACCGCGTCCTCAGGAACTCCAGATGCTTCTTCGCCAGCGCGGCCATCTCGGGATCCACGGAGCGGCGCAGGCATTTCTCCCAGGCCGTGATCGCGCGCGCGGGGTCGAAGAGCTTCTCATAGACCAGGCCGAGCATGTACCAGCCGGCCGCGTCCTCCGGCCTGAGCTCCACGACCTTCTCGAAAGCCCTCCGCGCCTCCTCCGCGGACCCGAGCCCCTGGTAAACGAGCCCGAGGCGCTGCCAAAGCTCCACGCTGTCCGGCGCCCGCCCCACGGCCTCCTCCAAGACGACCCGGGAATCCTCGAGGGCCCGCCTGTCGGCGGGTGAAAGAGGGGACGCGTCCGCCGGGGGCGGCGGAGGGACAGGCGAAGGCGCCGGGACGGCCTGCGGCGAGGATTGGGCGGCCGGGGGCTCTTGCCGGGCCGGAGCCGCCGCTTCGGGCTCGGCGTGCGGTTCGCCCGTCCTTCCGGCCGCAACGGCCCCCGCCAAGCACGTCTTGGCCGGATCGACCGTTTTCGGGGCAGTATTCGCCTTGCAGGGACAGCCCGCCCGCGCCAGGCCCGAAGCCGCGCCCGCCAGGACCAGGACCAGGACCGTCGCCAGATGGATCGTCGCCCTCACCACAGCTCCTTGAGAAGCGGACGGATGGCATCGAGGGCGCGCGCCCGGTGGCTGATGCGGTTCTTCTCTTCGGAGGGCAGCTCCGCCAGCGTCTTGCCCAGGTCAGAGACGAAGAACACGGGGTCGTACCCGAAGCCGCTCGTCCCCGCCGGAGCGTCCACGATCTCGCCCTCGAGCCGGCCCTCTTTGATCCGGACCGTCCCGTCGGGCGAGGCCAGCGCGACCACGCAGCGGAACAGCGCCCGCCTCTCGGGCGCGGCGACGCCGCGCATCCGCGCGAGCAGCTTCCGGCAGTTGGCGTCGAAATCGCAAGCCGGTCCCGCGAAGCGCGCCGACAAGACGCCCGGAGCGCCCCCGAGAGCGTCGACCTCGAGCCCCGTATCGTCGGCCAGCGTCCACAGGCCCAGCGCCATGGCCGGCAGCACCGCCTTCTTTACGGCGTTCTCCTCGAGGGTCTGGCCGTCCTCCACGACGGCCGGCAATCGCGGAAAGTCCTTCAGGGACACCAGCTCCATGTCCGCGTCGGAGCAGGCCGGCGCGCCGCCGGACGCGCGCGCGTCCCCGTGTCCGCGTCCGGGCGACGCGCTCCGGAGGATATCGGTGATCTCCGAAACCTTGTGGCGGTTGCCGGTGGCGAGAAGTATCTTCATGTCGGGGAAATTTGAGATTTATCCTGATAAAATTGTACAATGTCCGGCCTCTTCGCACAAGTACGACCATGGGTAAAGGGTTCTTTTCTGACCGGATCTCCGGAGCGGAATTCCGCGCGCGCGCCCGAGCGTTCATCCTCCTCGCCGGGTTCGCCGCGATGGGGCTGCTGGCCGGTTGTCAAAGCCGCATGAGCGGCTTGGATCTCAGCGACCCGGGCATCACCGCCCGGGTCGAGGCCGAGCTGAAGGCCCGCCCGGAGATAAGCCTCCGGTACATGGAGATCAACACCCACATGCGCGTCGTCACTCTCTCCGGCATCGCGCGTTCGCACGAGGAGAAGCGGACCATCGCCGCGGTGGTCCGCCGCGTCCCAGGAGTCCGCCAGGTCATCGTCAATCTCTTGGTCCAGGAGTGACGAATGCCGCTCTGGATCCTGTCGCTTCTGCTCTCGGTCCCGGCAGGTGCCAACGCCGCCGGGGCCGCGACGGCTTCGGCGCCGGACGAGGCGGCTCAGGCCGGCCCCATAGCCTGGTCCACGGCGTCCTACGTCCGCGCGGTCCTCGACGCCGCGCCCGAGGTGCGGCAGACGCTCGAGGCCATGGCCTCGAGCAAGGCCAAGGAACGGTCCGATTTCGCCAAGTCGTTCTTCCCGGCGCTCTCTTTCTCGGCCGTCCTCAATCCCGCGAAGCTCGCCCCGGGTGACCGGTTCACGTTCGACGATTGGAAGATCCCGGCCAACGACCTCACCCTCTCGCCGGGGGCCTCCTGGAACCTGTTCAACAACTACCGGGACAAGCTGGGCGTGCGCTCGAACCGATTGGGCAGGAAGGTCGCCGAGCAGAACCTCGAGAGCAGCCGCCAGAGCCAGGCGCTCACCGCCCTCAGCGCCTATTACGGGCTGCTGCTCCAGAAGAAGCTGCTGGAGGTGGCGCGCCAGAACCTCAAAGTCCAGCACGAGCAGTATCAGCTGACGCTCGACCGCTACGAGCACGGCATGAAGAGCCTCTCGGACCTGCTCAAGACGGAGACCGACTGGCGATCGAGCGAGCTGAACATGGAGACGGTCGAGGCCCAGAGGCGTCTGGCGCTCTTCCGCTTCAACGTCCTCATCGGCCTCGAGGAGGACACCCCGGTGGCGCTCCCCGAGTCTCTCTCCCTGGGCACGACCGAGGCGCCGCGCCTCAACGAGGGGCTCCGCGGCGCGCTCATGCACCGGCCGGAAATAAGGAGGAACCTCCTCGAGCTGGAGAACGCCGATATATCGTACCGGCTTGCGCGGATCAACATCGGACCGACCCTTTCTTTGGACTTCGACTTCAGCCACCCATACGACGCCCCGTACGGCCGGACCGCCGCGGACTCGGGGCTGAAAGCCGCCGTCTACAACGTCACGATGAAGCTCGCCCTGCCGGGAGCCTTCAACGTCTACTCCCAGGCGCAGGACCTCATGGCCGCCCGGGCCGATTGGCGCTCCAGCCGCCAGACCCGCGAGTCCCTGCGCCGCCAGATCCGCGAGGAGGCCTACCGGGCGCACATCGAGCTCTTGCGCGCGCTGCGCACCAACGAGATAGCGATGCGCAAAGAGGATATCTCCCGCCAGAACCTCGAGATCGTCAAGGAGCAGTACAGCCAGGGGAGCGCGGACGTCATCCGCCTCTCCGAGGCGCAGAGCGACCACGTGAACGCCCAAGTGGAGCGCGTGCAGGCGTTCCACGACACCAACCTTAACTATGCGCGATACCTGGTCGCGATAGGAGAGCCCATATGGCGCTGAGGTGGCTGATCTCGAAGAGGCACCATTGGAAGACGGCCGCGATCCTGCTGCTCGTCGCCGGCGCCGTGGGGCCCGGGATCGAGCACCTCAAGAAGAGGAAGCAGCAGAAGGACGCCGAGCCGCCGGCCGAAGAGACCCTGGCGGCCGTGACGCGCGGGGACCTGGAGGTCCGCTTCCGCGAGATCGGAGACGTCGCCGCGAAGAATTCCGTGGACATCGCCTCGAAGGTGAGCGGCCGCATCATCAAGCTCTTCGTCCACGAGGGGCAGATCGTGAGGGCCGGCCAGGAGATCGCCGTGGTCCAGCCCGGGAAGACCGGGGCCGAGCGCTACCTTCCCTCGACGGTGACGACGCCGATCGGGGGCCTCCTCCTGCGCCACATCAAGACCGGCGAGGCCGGACGTCCCGACGCGCGATTCGCCGAGGTGGGCGACTACGTGACGGGGCTCTTCGAGTCGCAGAACCCGACCTATCTTATGACGGTGGCCGACATGCGCGTCGTCATCGTCAGGCTGAAGATAAGCGAGATGGACATCATGAAGCTCCGCGAGAAGATGCGGGTGGAGGTGAAGATCGACGCGCTCCCGGACACGAGGTTCCCCGCGGACGTCACGATGATCTCCCCCCAGGCCGAGCGGGAGTCGGTCGGCGGCAAGGTCTTCCGCGTCGAGGTCACGCTGAACCACGGAGACAAACGCCTGCGAACCGGCATGACGGCCCGCGTCGACGCCCTGCTCGAAAAGCGGGAGGACGTGCTGAAGATGCCGCTGTCGGGACTTTTCGAGGAGAAGGGCAAGACGATCGTCTACCTGGACGTTCCCGGCGCGAAGCCCAGGCAGGCCATCGTGGAGACCGGGCTCCGGACGGAGCTCGACGTCGAGATCACCCGCGGCATCAAGGAAGGCGACAAGGTCCACACCGAGAAGCCGGTCGAGTCCACAGCCCTGCCGCCCGCGGCCTTCGAGGAGGCGGCCGCCAAGTGATCGAGGTCTCGAGCCTCGTCAAGGTGTACGGGGAGGGCGGCCGCCGCTTCCGGGCGCTGCGCGGAGTCTCCTTCCGACTGCGAAAGGGGGAATTCGCCGCGGTCATGGGGCCCTCCGGCTGCGGCAAGTCCACGCTCCTCAACATCCTCGGGCTCATGGACCCCCCCACCTCGGGGACCTACCGGCTCGGCGCGCTGAGGGTCGACGGACTCGGCGACTCCCAAAGGACCATGATCAGGCGGACCAAGCTGGGCTTCGTCTTCCAGGCCTTCAACCTCCTGCCGCGGCTGACGGCCCTCCAGAATGTCTGCCTGCCGATGAGCTACGCCGGGATGGGGATGGCCGAACGCCTCGAGCGGGGCCGGATGCTCCTCGATAGGGTCGGGCTCGCGGCCCGGGCCGCCCAGACGCCTATCGAGCTCTCGGGCGGCGAGCGTCAGCGCGTCGGAATCGCGCGGGCACTGGCCAACCGGCCCCGGCTGCTGCTGGCCGACGAGCCGACCGGCAACCTGGACTCGCAGACGTCCGGCGAGATCCTGGACCTCTTCGGCGAGCTGCACGCGGAGGGGATGACGGTCCTGGTGGTGACGCACGACCGCGGGATCGCCGACCGGGCCGAACGCGTGCTGCACATCATGGATGGAAAGCTGGTCAAAGAAGAGCGCAACGGAGAAAACGACCTATGAAGTCTCCGCTTCGGAGGGTTCAGCGAGCGGTGGGCCGATGAATATCGGCGAGTCCCTGCGCACGGGGTTCTGGGAGATCTGCTCGCACAAGATGCGCTCGTTCCTAAGCTTCTCGTCCATCGCCTTCGGCGTCGCGGCCATCCTCTACACGTTCGCTCATGTCCACCGCATGTACGAGCAGCGGGAGAAGGCCTTCGCCCTCGCCGGGCCCGGACGCTTGGAGATCGGAAAGAAGTGGCAGCAGGAAGGCAAGGAGTCCAACCGCCTCTCCAAGGGCCTGACGCTCCAGGACGCCGAGACGATCCGCGAAGCGCTTCCGTGGCTGTTCATGGTCTCGCCGGTATTCAGCGCGAACATACAGTTCCGCCATGGGTCCTTCGAGGAGGGCGTGCGCGTCACCGGCATCACGCCCGAATGGCGCAAGCGCAACTGGGTCTACACGCTGCGCGGCCGGTTCTTCACCGACCACGACGTGGAGACCGCGGCGCGCGTCTGCATCCTCGACGAACCCGGCGGCTGGGCCGGGGAGAAGCCGTTCTGGGCCCGATGGTGGAAGGACGACGCGTTCGACACTTTCGCCAAGCACAAGGACATGATCGGCAAGACCGTGCGCCTCAACGAGGAGATATTCACGGTCGTGGGAGTGCTGAAGAACCCACCGAAGGACAAGGACCCGCGGTGGTTCATGCGCGGCGGCAGGGGCTCGGTGTACGCCCCCATAACGAGCGTCCAGCGCTACCTGGGCTCCTCCGGAGAGGGCGCCGGCGGGGCCCCCGACGCGATCGACAGGATCATCGTGGACACCGGCGACGAGAAGACGATCCCGCGGGGCCGGCGGCGCATCGAGACCCTGCTAAGCGTGCGCCACCGCGGCGCGCAGGACTACGAGATCGAGGATTTCCGCGAGATGATCCAGCGCATGCTCAGCAGCATGCGCAAGCACGCGATCGCGGTTCTCTCGGTCGGCATCGTCGCGATCCTGGCCGGAGGCGTTGGCATCATGAACGTGACGCTGGCCACGATCTTCTCGCGGGTCCGAGAGATCGGCATCCGCCGCTCGATCGGAGCGACGCGCAGCGACATCCTCTTCCAGTTCGTCACCGAGGCGAGCATGCTGGGCTTTCTCGGCGGGATCGCCGGCATCGCGATCGGGCTCTCGGGGCTCCACTATCTCAGCGAGGAAGGCGCCAAGCAGATCGAAAGCCTCCAGTGGTGGCACTACGCCGCGACGCTCGCGATCGCGGCCGGCTGCGGCTTCGTATTCTCGCTCATCCCGGCCTACCAGGCATCAAGGCTCGACCCCGTGGAGGCCTTGCGGTATGAGTAAGCAAAGCCCTCCCAGCACGCAAGCCCCCAAGTCGCAAGCCCCCCCCGCGGGGGGGCGCGCAGCGGCAGGGGGGCGCGGCCGCAAGCCTCCCCCACGGGGAGGCGCGCAGGCGTTTCAGGGGGCGGATTCGCAAGCCCCCCCCACGGGGGGGCGCGCAGCGGCAGGGGGGCGGATGGTCCCCTCTCCCTGCGGGAGAGGGCGGGGGGTGAGGGGCTTGCTGCGCGCTTCCCCCCAGGGGAAGCGCGCAGGACTGGGGGGACGCGCAGCGGCAGGGGGGCGGACGGGACTTTCCCCCACCCAAAAGCGCGCGCTCCTTAAGTGGTACGGCCGCCATCGCCGTCGGCTGCCGTGGCGCGAGCGGCCGTCTCCGTACGGGACATGGATCTCGGAGACCATGCTCCAGCAGACGCAGGTCGCGGCGGCGCTCCCGCGCTACAAGCGCTTCCTCGAGCGCTTCCCCGACGTCGATGCCCTGGCGCGGGCCGGGGAGCGGGACGTGCTCAGGCTGTGGGCCGGACTGGGCTATTACAGGCGGGCGCGCGGCCTTCTGCGGGCCGCCCGGGAGATCGTCCGCATGCACGGCGGCCGCGTCCCGTCGGAGCCGGAGGTCCTGCGCTCTTTGCCCGGCGTCGGCAGGTACACGGCCGCGGCCGTCGCGTCCATCGCCTTCGGCAAGCCGGTCGAGCTGGCCGACGGCAACGTGGGGCGCGTGTTCGCGAGGCTCTTCGGCCTGCGCGGGAACCTCAAGGACCCCGCGGTCCAGCGACGCGTCTGGAGCCTGGCCCGGACCTGCCTCGACCGCGAGCGCCCCGGTGATTGGAACCAGGCGCTCATGGAGCTGGGCGCGCAGGTATGCGTCCCGCGGGCCCCGGCCTGCGGGAAATGCCCGCTGACGCGCGGCTGCGCCGCCTTCCGGAAAGGGATCCAGGAGAGCTTGCCCGAGGCCGGCCCGCGGCGCGAGCCCGTCCGGCTCTCTTGGACCGGGCTGCGGATCCGGGAGGACGGACGGCTCCTCTTGTGGCGCCGCTCTCCGGACGAGCGGCTCCTGCCCGGCCATTGGAGCCTCCCGGAGGCCCGGCACCTGAAGACCGCGCGGCCGCGCGGCGCGCTCAAGGCGGAAGTCGGGGCGGTGGTGCGGCGTCGACCCCGGAGGGGCGCCGTGCCCCGGCCCCTCAGGGTAGATGTCGGGCCGGTGGTAAACACAGTGCGCCACAGCGTCACCCGCCACCGCATCACCCTCACCGTCCGTGACGCGCGCCTCTCCCGCGGACGGCTGCCAGCCGAGGCCCGATGGGTCCCGGTCAACAGGCTCGACGCTTATCTGGTATCGTCATTATGGCGGAAAGCGATAAGAAGCGAAGGCGCGTAGGCGACCGACAGGAAGGCCAGCTCCCCGAATGGACGCGGATGGCCGCCGCCTACGCGTCGGAGCTCAGCCAGTGGGGAACCTCGACCTGGAAGAGGTTCGGGCCGCTCCTCGCGCCCTCGGAAACCAAGTTCCTGGTCGTCCTCGCCATCCTGATCGGGATGTTCACGGGCGTCTTCGCTTACATCTTCGACACGCTGATCCGCTGGGTCTTCGAGTCCGGGCTCGGGGGCTCGCCCGCGAAACTGGCGGCCCTCCCGCTTCTGGAACGTTGGCGGATACTGGTATTCCCGGCGCTCGGAGGCCTCGCCGTGGGCCCGCTCATCGTGTATTTGTCCCCCGAGTCCAAAGGGCACGGGGTGCCAGAGGTCATGCTCGCGATGCACCAGCAGGGCGGACGCATCCGCGGCCGGGTGGCGGCCCTGAAGGCATTGTGCAGCGCGCTCACCATCGGCACGGGCGGCTCGGCGGGCCGCGAGGGGCCCATCGTGCAGATCGGAGCCTCCATCGGCTCGCGGCTCGCCCAGCTCTTCAAGCTGCCGGCGGTGACGCTCAAGACCATGGCGGCGGCGGGCTCCGCGGCCGGCATCGCGGCGGCGTTCAACGCCCCGCTCGGGGGCATGGCCTTCGCGCTCGAGATCATGCTCGGCGAGATCACGGCCGGCCCGTTCGCCATGGTCGTCCTGAGCTCCGTGATCGCCGCCACCATCTCCCGGGGGCTGCACGGAACCGCCGCCTATTTCAGCGTCCCCGAGTACAGGCTGGTCCACTCCGGCGAGCTGATCCTCTACCTCCTGCTGGGCGTTTTCGCCGGCGTGCTCTGCAAGGTCTTCGTGCGCTTCCTCTACCGGCTGGAGGACGAGTTCGACCTGCGCTGCGGGGTCCTGGGCAAGCAGATCAACCCCATGTGGAAGCCGGCCTTGGGCGGCCTGCTCGTCGGGGTTGTCGGCTTCTTCGTCCCCGGCGCCCTGGGCACGGGCTACATCGTGATCGAACAGGCCTTGCGCAGCGGATTCGCGCCCGGAGTGCTGCTCGTGCTGCTGGCGGCCAAGTGCCTGTCCACGTCGCTTACCCTCGGCTCCGGGGGCTCGGGCGGCATCTTCATGCCCTGCCTGTTCTGCGGGGCCATGATGGGGGCGTTCTTCGGCCAGGTGTTCGCGCTGCTGCTGCCCGGCATCGTGGACCCGGGAGCCTACGCCATGGTGGGCATGGCCGCCTTCGTCGCGGGGGCCACCCACGCGCCGCTGACCGCCATCCTGATCCTCTTCGAGATGACCTACGACTACGCCATCATCCTGCCGCTCATGATCTCGGTCGTGACCGCGGTCCTGGTGGCGCGCGTGGTCGAGCCCGAATCGATCTACACGCTGAAGCTCGTGCGCAAAGGCGTCAAATGGAAACAGGAGCCCGAAACGTCCCTCGCCGCCCAGACGCCGGTCTCGGAGCTCATGTCGAAGAAGGTCACGACGCTCGACGCCGACTTCCCGATCGGCAAGCTCGGCCGCCACTTCAACAAGACCAAGCGGACCGGATTCCCCGTAGTGGACAAGGAGGGGAAGCTTGTCGGGATGATGACCTACGCCGAGGCCCAGGCCGCCTACAGCGTCGAGCCGCCGCCGGGAGCCGACATGCCGATCGAGAAGTTCATGCGCTCCTCCGGCCAGCCCCTCTACCCCGACACTCCCGTCAGCGAGGCCCTGCGCCGCATGCATCACGGCGGCATCGACCGGATGCCGGTCGTATCGCACGACGACCCGCAGAAGGTCGTGGGCATCGTCAGCCGGAGCGACCTCCTCAACGTCTACGCCAAGCGGATCACGTAGCAGTCCGCGCGCCGGGAAGGACGCGCGCGGGGGTCATTCGACGGCCTCGTTGATGATGGCCTGCAGGAGCTTCTCCCAGGGCAGGCCCCCGCGCTCGGCCGACTGCGCGTAGTCCTCGTCCCTGGCGAGATAGGGGTTGGGGTTCACCTCGAGCACGTAGGGCCGACTCTCCTGGTCCATGCGCACATCGACGCGGGCGTAGCCCCCGAGCTCGAGGGCCCGGTAAGAAGCGCGGGAGATGTCCTCGATCTTCTTGACCAGCGCCTCCTCCATATCCTCCACGTAGACGTACTCGATCCCGCGCTTCTTGCGGTAGGCGGCGTCCCACTTCACCTTGTAGGTGGCGATCGGCAGGTTGTCCCCCTCGGCGAGCTGCCCGAACTTCACCTCCCGCAGCGGGAAGACCCGCAGGCGGTGGGCGCCGAGGATGCTCACGTAGACCTCGCGCCCGTCCACGTACTCCTCGGCCAAGGCGGCCTGCCCCGTGCTCTCGTGGACGAAGCGAACTCGCTCCTCCAGAGCCTCGTCGTCCTCGACCACCGACGCCTTGGCGATGCCGTAGGAGGCGTCCTCGACCTTCGGCTTGACGACGATCGGGAGCTTCACCCCCGAGCTCCTCTTGATCACGCGGTCGCGCTCGAAGACCTGGAACGGCGGGGTCGGGACGCCGTGGTGCACGAGGATCATCTTCGCCAAGGCCTTATCCTTGCAGAGCCGCAGGCCCAGCGGCGTCGAGCCGGTGTACGCGACGCCGAGCATCTCGAGCACGGCGGCCACGTTCGCGACCAGGCAGGGGTCCTGATGGAACTCCTCCATGAGGTTGAACACCACGTCGGGCGCGAACTCCTTGACGTCCTCGATCAGGAGGGCCACGTCGTCGAAGAGGCCGAGCATGCGCACATCGTGCCCGAGGGAGCGAAGCCCCTCGACGACGTGCCGCTCGGACTTCCACTCGTCCTTCTCGAACTCTTCGGCGAAGTCATGCCCGCGCGGCTTCGCCGAGTGGCTGTCGAACAGCGTCAGGACCTTCAGGCTCTTTCCCATTAGAGACGCCTCTTGAACTTGCCCGTCAGGAAATAGTGCGCGGCCATCGCCGTCAGGCAGGCGCTGGCCTGGGCCAGCGTCTCCGACTCCGGAAGATGGACGTACAGTCCGAGCTCCGCGCAGCGCTCGGCGAAACGCGTGACGAGGTGGTGGATGGTGTAGCGCTTCTCCCCGGTCCACTGCGCGATGCCGCGCACCAGCATCCGGCGATGGCGCCGGAGGAACTTCGCGGCCCGCTCGCCGTCCGCCCCCCCCTCGGGACTGAAGATGGCCTTCAGGTCCCCGTCGAAGAAGTCCGGGAAGTCCTCCTCGAGCGCCTTGCGCGTGATCCTATGGTACTGGGCGATGGTCATCCGTATCTTGGAAAGACGGCGGTACTTCGGCCCCGTCCGCTTCTTGGGCTTCCTGCCTCGAATGCCGGACATCATCCGATCCACGAGCTCCAGCTTCTTGAGCGCCCCCCAGCCGGCGTACTGCTCGTGCCAGTCGATGTCCGGCGTCAGCCAGACGGCGAAGGTCTCGGAGAAATCCTCGTCCGGATGGCTCTGCGCGTACCAGTCCTCGAGGTGGCGGACGTACTTCCGGCTGTAGGGCCGCGTGCGGACCTTCTCGGGATACGGCTGCGAACTCTTGCCGAAGACCTTCCTGTAGCCCCGGGACCTATGCAGGCCGTAGGCGTGCATGAGCGCGTGTCCCATCTCGTGGCGCAGCAGCTGCAGGAACCAGGCGCGCGTCTCGCCCTCGGCCTCGAGGACGCGGCTGCGCTGGAGCCTGATGAGCCGCGGATGGGCGAGGTAGAACGGGATCGAGATGACCGGATCGCCCTCCGGCGAGAACCACTCGTCCCCGAGATAGACCTCGGGGCGGAAGAGGATCCCCCTGGCCTCCAGCTCCCCGTAGACGGTCTGGATGCGCTCCTCAAGCTCCGTGCCCTCGATGCTCAGAGGGAGGTCGCAAATGCGCTTGCGAAGAAGCTCCTCGTCGCTGATGTTTTCCCAGTCGATGGGCCGGCGGTCCGGCCTCAGGCGCGAAGGGCTCTGGCGCCGGCTCTTGGGCTTCCGGCCGGCGGCCTTTTGCTCCTCCGCCCCGCTGCCGAGGCCGAGGCCGGCGCCGCCGGCCGGCGGGCCCTTCTGCGTATCGGAAGCGCCGTCGCGCTCGTCGGGCATGGTGAAGGAGAGGATAGCAGTCCCGGGAAGGGCGCCGCAAGTGGCCGATTCAAATCATCTGAAACATTTCCGAAATGGAGGCCTGTCGCGCCCTTCGCTTCGGGTTCGACGCGTCAAGCGCGCAGCGTTTGGCGCGCTTACACCTCAGACTACAGAGAAGCCCTGCCCGCCTTCGGCGGGCACCCCCCTTGATGACCCAGCGGTGCACGCGACCGGTTGGCGCTTCGCGCAACCGGCGCGGGCATGTGCTAAGATGAGGACATGGAGATCCTATTGATACTCGTCGGCGTGGCGGTGCCGGTCGCGCTCTATTTCTGGAGGGAGAGCCGCTTCAGGAACCCGGCCTCGCGCTGGCCCGCGCTGGCCTCGGCTGTCGGCATGCAGTACGCGCCGGACCCGCCGCGCATGGGCGGCGAATGGAAAGGACGTCGCGTCACGGTGAGCTCCGTCGAGGGGGGCGCGCTGCTGGCCAGCCCCCTGCAGTGCCGGAGCGCGATCCGCGTCGAGATCGGCCCTCGGGCGGAGATGGAGCGGGCCGCCGGGATGGTCGTGCACGACCGTCTGACGCTGGGCGACCCGGCGTTCGAGGAGCGCTACCTGGCGCGGGCCACTCCGCCGGAGGCCGGCGAAGGCGCCTTGGATCCGGCCACGCGCCAGAAGCTGCTGCGGATGCCGGACGTCAGGATCCTGGCGGTGTCGAACCAGATCCAGGTGCGGATGCCGTCTCCCACCGAAGCCGACGCGCTGCGCGGCATCCTCGACGTGGCGGCGTCGGTCGCCGACGCCGTGGAAGGTTAGTTCCGGTACTACTCCCGCTCAATCTTCGCCTTGGCCCGCAGGTCCTTAACGACGCCCGGCAGCGCCGCGGCGATCTTCCTGTTGCGGATCGCGCGGTGGAGGTCCGCGGAGACCTCCTCGAACTCGGCGGGCTTCCCCTCGCGCCGCTCCACTGCCTGGAAGATGTGAAAGCCTTGGCCGGTGTCGACGATCGGGCTGAGCTCGCCCGCCCTGAGCTTCCAGACCGCCTTCTCGATCTCGGGACGCAGCATCCCCGGCGTGATGAAGCCCAGGTCCCCCCCCTTGTCCCGGGTGTCCGCGTTGAGGGATTTCGCCGACGCGAGCTTCTCGAAATCGGCTCCGGCCTTGAGGGCGATCAGCAGGTCGTCCGCCTCCCGCTCCGTCTGCACGAGGATGTGCCGGAGCCGGACCGCCTCGGGGTTCCCCAGCCGGTTCCGGTTCGCCTCGTAGGCGGCGCGCACCTCGGTCGAGGAGACCGCGATCTCCGCGGCCTCGACCACCAAGCCGTCCCGCAGCACCTCGAAGGTGATCTCCTTGCGCAGCTTCTCCAGAGTCAGCCCGGACTCGTTTAGCTTCTGCTCCAGAGAAGTCCCCTCCGGAAGCTGCTGCCCGATCGCGTCCATGCGCCGCTCGACATCACTCTCATCCGCGACGATCTTCCGCTTCTTGGCGTCCCGCTCGATCAGGTGCCGGTCGATCATCTGCTCCAGCACCGTCGTCCCCTGGATGTCCCAAAGCCGCTGATACACCTCGCTCTTCCGGATCTCGGCCCCATCCACCTTCACGATGACCGGGTCCTTGGCCTTGGCCTCGGCCGAAACCGCTCCAGCCCCCAATAACGTCCCCACGAGCACGAAAAGCATTCCCTTCATCGGTCTCTCCTTGGCAACCAGGTAGTCTCCGGGCCATTCTAGCAGTCGAAGTCGCCGGAGGCAACGCCTCACCCCAATACGTCTTATCTAACTGCGCCCCATAATACCGGCTCCGGGGGCCCCTCGCAGGCGCCCGAGCAGGCGCTGGCACTGCCGGACGCCCAGCCGCACTCCGTATCTCTCCGTAAGATGCCGCCGGAGGCGCGACCCGGTCCAGCGTCCCCGCGCGGGGACGGCCGCCCCGGACTCTCCGGCCAGCTCGAGGCGCAGGAACTCCCTCTGTTCCCGCGTCAACGCCCCCGACCGGCCGGAGCGCGGACGCTCGCGCAGGCCCGCGATTCCCTCGTCGTGAAAACGCCTGACCCAGTACTCGACCGCCCGGGGGCTCCGCCCGAGGACCGCCGCCGTCTCCCTGCAGTTGAACCCGCGGCACACCGCCAGCACGGCGTGCGCCCGCTGGACGAAGCGCGATTCGCTCGAGCGCCGGATCTCGCGCCACAGCATCCGCACGGCGGCCCCGCTTCCCGCGACCTCTGGTCTTCCCATCTGAGCCTCCCCGGCCTAGCCGCCATAGTATAGCCCGTCAGCCCATCATGCGCAAGGACTTCTGTCGTTTTTGCCTGCCCCGACGATCCTCTCGCAACAGCACGAATCAGACGCGGGGAAAAAAGACCAGGAAAGCGCCCGACCCGACGCGGCGGAAGGAACCGGACCCGAAAAAACGAAGAAAAAACAAAGGGGCGGGCGCCGGATTCGACGCGGATTTCCCGAGAAACAACAACTCGCCGCGACTTCGCACCGCCGTAACAAAGATTTCGCGCCTATAAGGTAAGCGTATTATTGAGCGGTAATTACGCCCATGACCGGCCAGCAAGCCCCCGAATCGCCGAGACGCGGCCTGCCCCCAAAGTCCGCCGCATTCCCCTCCCTTCCGGCATTCTTGGCCCCGTTGTGCCTCGCTCTCGCGGTCCTGTTGGCGGGCCCCTCGGCTTCGTGGGCACAAATCACAAGCGCGCGGACCGGCGGCTGGTCGGCGGGCTCGACGCGATGCCTGCCGCTTGGCCTGCGCTTCCACAAGAGCCGGGCGGACTCCGGGATGATCGGGGTGCTCCGGTGAACGGGGCGCGGACGAGAGCGTGGGCGCGGCTCGGGCGGCTGCTCGCGATCGCGGCGCTGATCCTTCCGCTTCTTTCCGCGGAAGTCCGCGCCGCGGCTCGCAAGTTCGCCCCCCGCCTGCGGGAGCTCAGGTCCGGCTCCGGGACGGAGCGCTCCAAGGGCCGGCTCCGCCCTCCCGGCCAGGCCGGAAAGCGAGTGCAAGCGGTGAAGGTCTTCCTGCGCCTTCGCCCCGGCGTGAAGCGCCGGGACCTGGCCGCCCGCTATCCCGGCGCGCGCTTCGGGGCCATGAACGGCCGCATCGTGACCGCGGAGATGCCGTTCTCCCACCTCGACGCGCTGGAGGCCGACCCGGACCTGGAGTACGCGGAGGCGGCGGTCCGCTACGGGCCGGCCCTGGACGTGGTCCGCTCGACCACCGTGACCTCGGGTCTCTATCGCGGGGTGGTGGACTCGAGCTATCCCAGCTTCGGCTCCAGGGACGGCGCGGGGGTGGTCATCGGATTGGTGGACACCGGCATCGACTACACGCACGAGGACTTCATCAACGCCGGGGGCCAGACCAGGATCCTCTACATCTGGGACCAGACGATCAGCTCCCACACGGGGGGGCCCTTCCCGTCCGGCTACGGCTACGGCGCCGAATACACCCAGGCCCAGATCGACGATGAGATCGACGGCTCCCCGGCGGGGGTCGTGCTCCAGACGGACACAAGCGGCCACGGCACGCACCTGGCCGGCATCGCGGCCGGCGACGGCAGCGACACCGACGGGGACCTGCCCGCCGGCACCTTCACCGGCATGGCCCCGGCCGCCGACATCATCATGGTCAAAACCGACTATGACGACACCGACCTCATCGACGGCGTCAACTACATCATCGGCAAGGCGGCGGCCCTCGGCAAGCCCGCGGTCATCAACTTGGCCGTGACCGCCCAGGTCGGGGCCCACGACGGCACGCGCAGCTTCGAGCAGCAGCTGAACACCATCGCCGCCAGCACCCCGGTGGTCGTGGCCATGGGCAACGATCATGACAACGGGATCCACGCCTCCACGACCGTCGCCGCGAGCGGCACGGACGCCTTCTGGATCGACATCCATACCGCGTACAACTGGATCGATGTCGAGTTCTGGGCCGACACCGGCGACGCGTACACGGCCTCGGTGTCCACGGACGAGTTCTCATCGGTGGATGATACGGTGACCGCCAGCTCGGGCACCGACGTGATAGACAGCCTCATCGACTCCACGGCCATCTCGATCTGGAACGGGACCAACTCCCACCCGAGCGGCGACAAGCAGATCAAGGTCAAGATCTACCAGAATCCCAGCATCGACTACCAGTACTGGTACGTCAAGTTCACCCGCACCGTCAACGGCGGCAGCGGCAAGCTCCACGGCTGGATCTTCGACGTCAATTACGCGAGCTTCACCACTCACGTGGACACCGCGTCCACGCTGGGCTCGCCGGCCGTGGCGGACAACGTCGTCTCGGTCGCGTCGTTCTGCAGCAAGCGCGATTGGCGGACCGACGCGGGCGGCGAGACGACCGACACGACGATCTGCACCGCGGGGCTGCTGGGTGACATAGCCGGCTCCAGCGGCCGCGGCCCCACCCGGGACGGGCGGACCAAGCCCGATTTCGCAGCCCCGGGCGAGTGGGTGAGCTCCTCGATGTCGAACGACGCCACGGTGGGCGCGGTCTATATCTCCCGCGACGGCCGCCACTACCACGCGAGCGGCACCAGCGCGGCCGCGCCGGTCTTGGCCGGACTCATCGCCCTCAGGCTTCAGGACGATTCGACGCAGACCCCGCAGGAGGTCGAGGACGCGCTCGCGGCCACGGCGCGCGCGGACTCCAAGGTCCTGGCGGCCGGGGCGGTCCCGAACAACACCTTCGGCAGCGGCAAGGTCTGGGTGCACGGCTGCGGCAGCCTGGTGGAGGGCTCGTCGGCGATGTCGCCGACGACTTTGGGCATCTCATCGATCAGTTGGACCTGGTCGCTCATCACCGAAGCCGACTCCTACAACGTCTACTACGCCACCGACACGGGCACGCCCATCGCCAACGTGAGCGCTCCTCCGTTCATCCTCGAAGCGGTGCCGCCGAACACCGAGCAGGAACTGCTCGTCAAGGGACAGGGCACCTGCGGCGCGGGGCCGGCGGGCGCCTCGGCCTCGACCTCCACTTTGGCCAACGAGGTCTCGGGCGCCGATTTCGAGGGGGTTTCCCTTACAAGCGTGACGGTCAATTGGCTCCCGTTGCCGACGGCCGCGCAGGAAGGCTCCACTTCCACGGCCGAGGGCTATGTCCTGCAGGCCTCCACCTCGAGCGACTTCACCGGCACGGTCTATTCCTCCTCCACGCCGAACGTGGAGCTGAGCACGCTGACGGTCTCCGGGCTGGCCATGGGGGCGACCTACTACTTCCGGGTCGGGAGCCTCAACTGGGACGACGGGGCGAACTACGTCGCGGCGGGCTCCACGTGGACCTACGGCTGGACCTCGGTGTGGACCAGCGCCGGAACCGAGGACACCATCGGGGTCGCTTGGGGGGATTACGACAACGACGGAGACCTGGATCTGGCGGTCGGGAACTATACGTCCACCGCCAACGAGATCTATCGCAACAACGGGGACGGGACTTTTACGTCCGTCTGGACAAGCGCCGAGACGGAGTACACCACCGGCGTCGCCTGGGGGGATTACGACAACGACGGAGATCTCGACCTTGCGGTGGCGAACGACGGAAGCGGTGTCGGGGAGACCAACCGGGTCTACCGCAACGACAGGGGCGGGACGTTCACGTCGGCCTGGAACAGCTCCGAGGCGGAGGCCACCCATATGGTCGCTTGGGGGGATTTCGACAACGATGGGTATCTGGATCTCGCGGCGGTCAATGAGGGCCAAGCCAACCGGGTATATCGCAACAACGGGGACGGGGCGTTCGCCTCGGTCTGGACCAGCCCCGCGTCGATAAACACCAGAAGCGTCGCCTGGGGGGACTACGACAACGACGGGGATCTGGATATGGCTGTGGGCAATCACGGGGACGTCAACCGCGTCTTTCGCAACAACGGGGACTGGACGTTCACTACGGCCTGGGAGAGCGGCGAGTCGGAAGACACCCGCAGCGTGGCTTGGGGAGATTTCGACAATGACGGGGATCTGGATCTCGCGGCGGGCAATTACAACAGCCAGGCCAATCGCGTCTATCGCAACGACGGGAACGACACGTTCACGTCCGTATGGACGAGCCCGGAGGGCGAGAACACCAATAGCGTCGCCTCGGGGGATTTCGACGGCGACGGGTATCCGGATATCGCGGTCGGCAACTGGAGCGACGTCAACCGCGTCTATCGCAACAACGGCGACGCGACGTTCGCCTCGGTCCGGGTCAGCACCGAGGCGGAAAGCACCTGGGGCGTCGCCTGGGGCGATTTCGACGATGACGGGAACCTGGATATGGGGGTCGTGAGCACGACCACCAACCACCGAGTCTACAGGGGCGTATTCCCCAGCTCGAACACCGCTCCCACGGCCCCCGGCGGGCTTTCCGCCTCCTTCGAGTACGACGCCGATTTCAGCACGCTCACCTTCAAGTGGGACGCGGCGGACCACGACAACAACGGCTCCACTGAGAGCGTCTACTACGCCCTGGCGGTGGCGACCGGTTCCATAAACCTTTCGGGCGACGAGCTTAGGATCCTCTCCCCCTCATCCTTCACGTTGACCTGGGCGAACGGCTCGCCGCTGTTGGGCCATTATCCGCGTCCGGCCTACAAGACCTGGCCCGGGGACGGCGGCCTCAAGCACGGGGTCTTCATCAGCACGGAGCCCGATGCGGTCGGCGGAGCCATTCAGACAAGCACGACGTATTACTTCCGGGTCCGATCCATCGACGCGGGCCTGGCTCGCGGCACCTGGAGCGCGGAGGCGAGCTTCTACATCCAGGATCCCTGCGATCCCGTCGCGAGCGTGCAGACCGGGTCCTGGTCCGATTCCGGGACTTGGTCCAGCGGTTTTCGCCCGACCACCTGCAGCCCGCTGACGATCGAAACGGGGCACACCGTCACGGTGGACATAACAACGGCGACCGCCTCGACCACGACCGTCTTGGGGACGCTCAAGTTCAGCCGGGTCAGCCATTCGAGTCTGACCCTCGTCGGCGGCGACATTACGGTCGAGGCGGGAGGCCACCTGGACATGGGTACCGAGGCCGATCCCATCCCCTCGGGAACCACCGCGCATCTCGTCCTCGCCTCAGGGACGGTGGCTGGGCAATACGGCCTGATCGTGCAGGACGGAGGCGGCTTCACGGTCCGCGGCGCGACCAAGTCGCCCTACGGCTACGCGCTCGCCAGCATCGACGCGGGCGGAACGGAGCTGGACATCGCCGCCTCCAGCGCCACGGCCTGGGCCGTGGGCGACACGATCACGATCGGGCCCACGAACGCATTCGGCCCGAGCGAGGTCGAGGAGCGGGTAATCGACGGCATCGCCGGGACGGACCCATTGACCATTTCATGGTCCGTGGGACTCTCGACCGCCCGCGTCCTGACCGACACAAGCCCCATCGTCGTGGCGAACCTCACGCGGAACGTGCTGGTCCGGTCCTCGGGCACGGACACGTCCGGCAACACGGCCTATATCCGGAACCTGGCCCGGAACGCGACCAGCTTCAGCCTGGAACACGGGGAGTTCGCCTACCTCGGAGCGAACTCCACGAGCAAGTACGGCATCACCTTCGACGGGGCGGGGACCCGGGGCTCAATCTCCAGCTCCACCGTGCGCAACGGCCGATACGGCGTCTTTCTGAACGGGACCTCCGACAACACCCTGACCGCGAACAACCTCTACTCGCACTCGACCAGCGGAATCCAGCTCAGCGGCGCCTCCGGCAACACCTTGACCGCGAACAACAGCTATGCGAACGGATACACCGGCATCCTTCTCGACTCCTCCGCCAACAACACCCTGATCGAGAACAACGCCTACGCCCAGGGTGGCTACGGCATTCTCCTGCAATCCTCCTCCCCCAACAACACCTTGGCCGAGAACAACACTTACTCGAACATGAGCGGGGGGATCTACCTATGGGTCTCCTCGCACGAAAACACCTTGACCGAGAACAACAGTTATTCGGACCGATGGTACGGCATCCGCATCAACGCCTCCTCCAGCAACACCTTGACCGCGAACAACATCTATTCGAACGGGACCATCGGCCTCTCCTTCCAAGACTCCACCGGCAATACCCTGATCGCGAACGACATCTTCTCTCAGGGGCTCTACGGCGTCTACATCCGGAACACCTTCGGCACCACTCTCGTCGGAGGCAACGTGGGCTACGACTCCGACGGCAACGACCTCCCCAACGCCGAGGCCGAAGTACGCTTCTATCCCGGCTTCAGCGAGGACCTCACGCTCAAAGGCGCGCGCATCAATCCGGCCGTCGGGATCTCCACGACCGCACTCGACCGCGAGGGCAACTACCTGATCTCCTACAACCAGGACTTCGACACGGGCACGGTCCGAATCTGGGGCGACTACGCCATCTCGGCAAGCACGCTCACGCTGGACTACTCCACGCAGCTCTACGCCTCAACGGCTACGACGCCGAAGGTCATGCGCGGGACCGGGCATTCGATCTCCATCGACTCGACCAACGACGCCAACGCCCTGAGCCAGCTCATCACGTTCGAATACCGAGACGGCGAGTGGCACGTGGACGGCTCCTCCTCCGGCGTGGACATGGTCACCGCCTTTACGGGCTCCCCGACCGACCTCGCTATCCCGAACTCCGCCCCCCAGGTCACCGTGGACTTCACAGACGGCGGCACGCCCGCGGAGGGAGACCGGGTGGACTTCGCCCTCATCGCGGCCGCGGGCGACCAGAACGTGCAAAAGCGTCTTCTGTTCGGACGCTCCGCCGACGGCTTCCGCGACGGACGCTCGAAGATCACTGCTGACACCGACGCGGGCATCGTGCTCAAGGGCGTGGACGGCACGCACACTTTGGTGGACATGCTCGCCGGGAGCACCTACTACACCTTCGTGGACTCGGGCGCATTCACCGCCGAGTACTCATCGATGACGAACATGGACCCGGAAGGCATCCAGCTCTCGGGCTCGGCCGGGGTCTCCATCACGACCACCACCTTCGACTACATGGGCCTCGCCTCCGGGACCAACGCCTATATCACCGCCAGGGACCTCACCTCCCTGGCCACCTTCTACGATGTGAGCTTCGGGCTCTCGCGCTCCTCGCACGGCTTCGACTCCGCCCACAACGTGCGCGTGGAGGGCGGCGACTCGAGCCTGAGCTGGACCTTCACCAGAGAGAGCGGCGCGCTCTGGGGGGAGGACCACGACGATGACCCCAACGGCAAGGTCCTCTGGCAGGTCTGCGATCCGGTCGTCAGCGTCCAGAGCGGGCCTTGGTCGGACGCGGCCACCTGGACCTGCGGCACGATCCCCACCGTTAGCGACGAGGTCGTCATCGCCGACGGCCACACTGTGACCGTCGACATCACCACCGCCACGGCGTCCACCACCACCGTGTCGGGCACCCTCAAGTTCAGCCGGGTGGGGCAGTCGAGCTTCACGTTGGTCCAGGGCGACCTCACGGTGGCGGCGGGCGGCCACCTGGACATGGGGACCGAGGCCGATCCCATTCCCACGGGCACGACCGCCCAGCTCGTGCTGGCCTACGGCCAGACAGCCGGGCAGTACGGCCTCATCGTCCAGGACGGAGGCGATTTCACGGTCCGCGGAGCCACCAAGTCGCCATACGGCTTCGCCCTGGCCGGCATCGCCGCGAGCGGGACGCAGCTGAGCATCGCCGCTTCCAGCGCCACCGCCTGGACCGCGGGAGACGCCATCACCATAGGTCCGACCACCGGCACCGGGCCGGGCGCGACCGAGGAAAGAGTCGTCACGGCCATCACCGGCGGCGCCACCCTGAGCGTCGACTGGGCCGTAGGCATCACCAACGGACGCGCCCTCACCAGCACCACCCCGATCGTCGTGGCCAACCTGACGCGCAACGTGGTCGTCAGGTCCTCCGGGACGGACACGTCGAACAACACGGCCTACATCCGCAACCTGGCCCGCAACGCGACCAGCTTCAGCCTGGCCTACGGCGAGTTCGCCGATCTGGGCGCGAACGCCGCCTCCAAGTACGGGATCACCTTCGACGGCTCCGATGTCCGGGGGACCGTCTCCAGCTGCACGGTCCGCGGCGGCTCCTACGGGATCTACGTCGACGGGTCCGAGAACATCACGCTGGCCGCCAACAACGTCTACTCGAGCGACAACGACGGCATCCATCTGCAGGGCGTCTCCAACAGCACCTTGAGCGCCAACAGCGTATACGCCAACAGCGACGACGGCATCGAGCTCAACGCCTCCTCCGGCAACGTCGTGGCCTCGAACCATTCCTACTCCAACAACTACGAGGGCCTCTGGGTGACAGGCTCATCCGACAACGCCTTCACCGACAACGACGCGCACAACAACGACGACGTGGGCGTCTACCTCAAGGGCTCCTCCGGCCGGAATACCTTGACCGGCAACAATTCCCACGACAACGCGAACGACGGCTTCCACGTCCAGAGCTCCTCCGGCAACATCCTGAGCTCCAACGACGCCCACTCCAACGGGGACGACGGCATCAACATCCTCGCCTCCTCCGGCACCACGCTGGGCTCGAACACCTGCTACTCCAACGGCTACGAGGGCGTCTTTTTGGACAGCGCCGCCTACAACTCCCTGAGCGGCAACACCCTCTACGACAACGGCGAGGCCGGCATCCGGCTCGACAGCTCCGCCAACAACACGCTGGACGCTAACGAGTCCTACTCCAACACGTTCTACGGCATCCTGCTCACCGCCTACTCCGACGACAACACCCTGGTCTCCAACGACGCGCACGACAACTCGGACACCGGCATCGCCGTGATGGACTCCCACGGCGCCTCGCTGGTCTCCAACAACGCCTACTCGAACTTTTTCGAGGGCATCTGGCTGAGCGGCGCGACCTTCGACAGCGCCCTGGCCGCGAACCGCTCCTACTCCAACTCGCGCTACGGCCTCTATCTCGACGGCTCCTCCACGACCACGTTCGCGGGCGGCAGCCTCGGCTACGACCAGACCGGCGCCGCCGCCGCGAACACAACGGCCGAGGTATTTTTCAACGCCTCCAAGAGCGAGGACCTCATCCTGAAAGCCGCCCGGATCAACCCGGCGGTCGGCATCTCCACGGCCGGCTTCAACCGCGAAGGCAACTACCTCTTGTCCTACAACCAGGACTTCGACACGGGCACGGTCCGCGTCTGGGGCGACTACCCGCTCTTGGGAAGCACGCTGACCTTGGACTACTCCGCGCAGCTCCACGCGTCGACGGCCACGACTCCCAAGCTCATGCGCGGGACCGGCCACTCGATCTCCATCGGCTCGACGCACGACGCATACGCCTTGAGC
>JBDREN010000039.1:0-13436 GCA_043819795.1 Elusimicrobiota bacterium | reverse complement strand
TAAAAGCCCTCGGGGATTTTCCGCCGATCCCCAAGACCCTCTTTTTGATTGCAAATTGCCGTGAAAAAAACTTAAATATCAGGCGGTACGGTGAGCGGCGAAAAGTATCGGTTCGACCTGTTGGCCAAGGAGATGGTCGTTGCCCGTCTCAAGGGCGACCCGGACGCGCCGGCCAAGGCCGCCGATCTCGCCCGCCAGACGATCGTCGCGGGGATCAAGGGGACGAAGGCCGCCGGGTCCACGCAGCCGCCGAGCGAATCGGTCCGCCTCATCACGAAGGGGATCATCGCGGGGCTGCTGCTCCTGGAGGCCGACCTGGCCGAGGGCTCGGTCGAGATCCTCAAGCAGCTGGCCGACGCCGGACAGCAGGTGGGCCTGGAGTCGACCGAGATGATGACCTGGGCCATGGAAGGCATCGCCGACAACGCGCCGATGATCCAGGCGAGCCAGCTTGAAGCGATCCGGGGCGCCATCGACTCGGCGTTCATGGGAGCCGGAACGATATTCAACGAGCTCTGCGGAAAGATCCGCGGGTGAGCGAAAGGACGGGAGGAGTGTCATGGAGAGCTTTAATCTCGCGCAGCTGACCAAGGAAATGGTCGTCACCCAGATCCGCAACCTCGCGGACCCGACGCTCCTGGCGGCCGAGGTGGTGCGCGGCACGGTGATCGCGCGCCTCAAGGGCCACCGGCTCTCGAACTACGAGATCCAGGAGGCCGTCATGGAGGTCTGCCGCGGCGCCGTCGCGGGACTGGTCCTCATGGAGTGCCCCATGGGGCGCGGCGCGGCCGCCATCCTCAGGGGCGCGATGGACGCCTCCTCCGCCGCCGGCGTGGACGCGGAGCTCGTCGAGATCGCGGCCATCAAGGGGCTCGCGGACGCCAGGCGCTTCGTCTCGGAGGAGACGCTCAGCCAGATGCGCGCGCGTCTCGACGCCGCCCGGGTCGAGGCGGGCCAGCTTTTCGACTACTTCTGCGGTTCGTCGCAGCAATACCAGTCGCACCCGGGATACGTGGCGCCCAAGTACTGACATCATTGAAGATCGCCCTCGCCCAGATCAACACGACGGTCGGGGACATCCGGGGCAACCTCGAGTCGATCCGGTCGTCCTACCGCAAGGCGCGCGCTCTGGGCGTGGACGTGGTCCTTTTCCCTGAGCTGACGATCACCGGCTATCCGCCCCGCGACCTGCTCGAGCATCCCGACTTCATCCGGGCGAACCTGGGCGCCCTCAAGACCCTGGCCCGCTCCGCCGGCAACACCGGCCTCATCGTCGGCTACGCCGCCGAGAATCCGAGCCGGACCGGCAAGCCCCTGCAGAACGCCGCGGCCCTCCTGCACCGGGGGAAGATCGTGGCCAAGCGCTGCAAGACCCTGCTGCCGACCTACGACGTATTCGACGAGGGCCGCTACTTCGAGCCGGCCAAGGAGAACAAGCCCTTCCGCTTCCACGGACGCCGCATCGGCCTGACGATCTGCGAGGACGCCTGGAACGACGAGGACCTCCTGGGCCGGCGCCGCTACGCGCTCGACCCTATCCGGCGCCACGCGGCGGAGGGCGCGGACCTGATGCTCAACATCGCGGCCTCGCCCTACGAGCGCGGGAAGGTCGCGCTCCGCAACCGGGTGCTGCGCGCCCACGCCGCCAAGACCCGGCGCCCTCTGGCGTGCTGCGCGCTCGTCGGCGGCAACGACGAGCTGCTCTTCGACGGCAACAGCTTCGCTCTGGACGCGCGCGGACGCCTGGTGCGGCAGGGGAAGGCCTTCGAGGAGGACCTGCTCGTCATCGATCCCGCGGCCGAGGTGCCGGCCGCGCGCTGGAGCGAGCTCGACGACATCGAGGAGCTTTACAGGGCGCTGGTGCTCGGCATCCGGGACTACGCCCGCAAGTGCGCCTTCCGCGACGTGGTCGTGGGCCTCTCGGGCGGCATCGACTCGGCCGTCACGTGCGCGCTGGCCGCCGACGCCCTCGGCCCGGACCACGTCATGGGGGTCGCGCTGCCGTCGATGCATTCCTCGGAGGGGAGCGTGGCCGACGCGCAGGCCCTGGCCAACAACCTCGGGGTGAGGCTCTTCCAGTTCACGATCACCGGCGTCTACGACGCCATGATGGCGGCCCTGAGCGAGGCCTTCCGCGACACCCCCAGCGGGCTGGCCGAGCAGAACCTGCAGGCGCGCATCCGCGGCAACCTCCTGATGGCGCTTTCCAACAAGACGGGAGCGCTGCTCCTGTCGACCGGGAACAAGTCCGAGCTCTCGGTGGGGTACTGCACGCTCTACGGCGACATGAGCGGCGGCCTGGGGGTCATCGCCGACGTCCTGAAGACGTCGGTCTACGCCCTGGCCCGCTGGATGAACCGCGACGGCGAGCGCATCCCCCAATCGTCGATCGACAAGCCGCCCTCGGCCGAGCTCAAGCCTGATCAGACCGACCAGGACGACCTGCCGCCCTACGGCGTGCTCGACTCGATTCTGCGCGCCTACGTCGAGGAGGGGCAAGACGCCTCCTCCATCGCGCGCCTCGGCCATCCCAAAAGCCTCGTGGCGGAGGTCCTGGACCGCGTCGACCGCAATGAATACAAGCGGCGCCAGGCTCCTCCGGCCTTGCGCGTGAGCCCGAAGGCCTTCGGGGGCGGACGCCGCATGCCGATCGCCCGCGGACGCCACCGGCTCTGATGCTGATCCTCGCGCTGGTCCTTTTCGCCTTCTGGGTCGTTCTGTCCGGGAAGCTCGACGCGTTCCATCTGTGCCTGGGCGCGCTGAGCGCGGCCTCGGTGGCCTTCGCGACCCGCCGCCTGGGGCGCCTGCGGCCGCCGATCGAGCCCTTCTACGTGCGCACCTGGACGCGCTGGCCCGTCTACCTGTCGTGGCTCGTCTGGCAGATCGTGCTCTCGGCCGTCCAGGTGGCCGCGATCGTGCTCCACCCGAAGATGCCGATCGACCCCCGTCTGGTGCGCTTCACGTGCCGCCTGCCCAATACGGTGGCCCATCTGACGCTGACCAACTCGATCACGCTGACCCCCGGCACGGTGACCCTCGACCAGGAGGGCGACGCGTACACCGTCCACGCCCTTACGCCGGCCGCCGGAGAGTCCCTCAAGCCGAAGGAGGGTGAAGGCGAGATGCCCCGGCGCGTCGCCCGCCTCTTCGCCGCCCGGGGTGAGGACGCATGAGCGCTCTTTTCTTCGGCGCCGCGCTGGCCCTCGGGGTCGCGATGCTGCTCTCGCTCTATCGTCTCGTGCGCGGGCCGACCCATTTCGACCGCTTGACGGGCCTCGGGCTGATCGGGACGAAGACCACGGTCCTGCTCGTCCTCATCGGGACGATCACCCGCCGCTCCGAGTTCCTCGTGGACATCTCCCTCACCTACGCCCTCATCAGCTTCATCGGGACCCTGGCGCTGGCCAAGTTCTTCGAGACCGGGGGCAGGGCGTGACGGCCGCGCTGGCGCGCTGGGCGACGGGGCTCCTGCTGGGCTCGGGATTTCTGTTCATCCTGTTCGGCATCGTCGGCGTCCTGCGCCTGCCCGACTTCTACTCCCGCCTGCACGCCCAGGGCAAGTGCGATACGCTGGGCGTGACGCTCATGCTCGGCGGCCTGGCCCTCCACGAGCTGGCCGGAGGGCTCTCGCCCGAGCGCGTGCTGGTCGCCCTCAAGATCCTCGCGATCCTGGTCTTCATCGCCCTCGCCAACCCGACCGCCACCCACGCGCTTGGGCGCGCGGCGCTGCTCTCGGGCCTGGCTCCGTGGAGGAAGGAAGAGAAGGGGGAAACGCGGTGATCCAGCCCCTCGACACCCTCTTCTTGGCCTTGCTCATCGTGGTGGCGGTCGCCGCGCTCGAGGCCCCCGACCTTCTAGCGGCGGTCATCCTGTTCGGAGCCTTCAGCTTCTTCTCGGCCACGTTCTACGCGATCGTCGGCGCGCTCGACGTGGCCTTCACCGAGGCGGCCCTGGGCGCCGTCATCGCGACGGTCTTCTTCGTGTCGGCGATCCGCCGCTCCCACGGGAGGAGGCGCGGATGAGGGCCGTGGGCTTCCTGGCCGCGTTCTTCGCCGCCGTCGTGCTGTTCTACGCCGCGCCCGGCCTGCCGCCGATCGGAGACCCGGGCGACCCCGGCACGGTGCACGTCTCGCCGCGCTACATCCACGATTCGCTCCAGGACACCGACACGCCCAACGTCGTGACCGCGGTCCTCGCCGATTACCGCGGCTACGACACCCTGGGGGAGACCACCGTCATCTTGACGGCCGGCCTCGCCTGCCTGCTCATTTTGGGCACGAGAAAGCGGAAGCCTTTGAAGGCCCGGTCCCGCGGGCGGAGGGAGCCATGAAGCGGCCCTTCGGCAGCGCGGTGCTGGACTGCGCGGCGCGCCTGCTGACGCCCTACATCCTCCTGTTCGCGCTCTACGTGCTCTTCCATGGCCACCACAGCCCCGGCGGGGGCTTCCAGGGCGGGACGATCCTGGCGGGGGCCCTCATCCTCATCCGCCTGGTCCGCGGACGCCGGGCCGGCTGGGGCGTCGACCGTAGGCAGGCGCTCATCCTGGCCGCGTCCGGCGTCCTCATCTACGCCGCCGTGGGGATCGTATGCCTCGCGTCCGGCGGCAACTACCTGGACTACAGCTTCCTGCCCTTCCCGCTGCCCGCGCCCCGGCTGCGCTGGCTGGGCATCCTCGGCATCGAGATCGGCGTGACGATCGGCGTCATGGGGACCATGGTCCTCATCTTCGACCTCCTGACCGACCGGCGCAGGGACGAATATGGCTGATTTCTACGCCATCGCGAACTACTGGGCCGTGGCCCTGCTGCTGATCATCGGCGTCCACGGGATGCTCGCGCGTCCGAACCTCATGCGCAAGCTCATGGCGATGAACATCTTCCAGGTGGCCGTGATCGTCCTCTACCTGACGCTGGCCGAGCGGACGGGAGCCTCGGCGCCTATCCTCAGCCACGGCGCGGACCACGCCGCGGCCTACGTCAATCCCCTGCCGCACGCGCTGATGCTCACGGCGATCGTGGTGAGCGTCGCGACGACCGGCGTCGCCCTGGCGCTCCTGGTCGCCATCTACCGCCGCTACGGGACTCTCGATGAGCCCGAGCTGCTCGAAAGGCTGCGCGCCCGGTGACCGCCGAGCTCCAGCCCGTCGCGTCGGGGCTCCACGCGTGGCAGCAGATGCCGGCCCTCATCGTGCTCGGGCCGCTCGTCACGGGCATCCTGGCCCCCGTCCTGGCGCTGCGCTCGGTGCGCTGGATGCGGGCGCTGGCGGCCGTGGTCCTCGCGGCCACCCTCGCTCTGGCGGCCGCCGCCCTCGCGCACGCGATCGTCGAGGGGCCCATCCACTACAAGTTCGGCGGCTGGGCGCCGCCGTGGGGCATCGAGTACGTCATCGACCCGCTGAGCGGGGCGGTCGCGGTCCTTGTTTCTTTCTTCGCGTTGCTCGTGTTCTTCGGGCTGGCGCGGGAGGGCGGCGGCGCCATGCGCTCAGGAGCGTTCCACGCCCTCTATCTGCTGCTCGTGGCCGGGCTTCTCGGGATCGCGCTGACCGGCGACCTCTTCAACCTCTACGTATTCCTGGAGATCTCCGCGCTGGCCGGCTACGCGCTGGTGGCCGCCGGGGGCAACCGGGGCGCGGTCGCGGCGTATCGCTACCTCATCATCGGCAGCGTGGGCGCCACCTTCTGGGTGCTCGGGCTCGCCTACCTCTACGCCCTGACCGGCACGCTCAATATGGCGGACATGTCCGCCCGCCTGCCGGCCCTGCTGGACTCCCGGGCGGCCGTGGCCGGGCTCTCGTTCATCGTCGCCGGGCTGGCCATCAAGATGGCGCTGTTCCCCGTCCACGGCTGGCAGCCCGACGCCTACACCTACGCGCCGGCCTCGGTCATGCCCTTCGTTTCGGCCGTGACGTCGAAGGTCTCCGTCTACGTCCTGCTGCGCGTGCTCTACTCGGTGTTCCTCGCTCAAGGGCCGGCCGCGATGACCCTGGAGGTGCTCGGCTGGGTCGCGGCCGCCGGGATCGTTGGCGCCTCGGTCCTGGCCCTCGCCCAGCGCGACATCCGCCGCATGCTCGCCTACTCGAGCGTCGCCCAGATCGGCTACATCGTGCTCGGCCTCGCGATCGGCAACGCCCTCGCCCTCACCGGGGCGCTTTTGCACATCCTCAACCACGCCGTCATGAAGGGCTGCATGTTCGTGGCGGTCGCCGGCATCCGGGCCCGCACCGGGAAGACCGACATCCCCGCCCTCGCCGGGCTCGGCGCGCGCATGCCCTGGACCGCGGCGGCCTTCACCACGGCCGCGGTCGCGATGATCGGCCTGCCGCCCACCTGCGGCTTCTTCAGCAAGCTCTACCTCGTGAGCGGGGCCGTGCAGGCCGGCGCCTGGCCCTTCGTGGCCGCCCTGGCGGCCAGCACCCTGCTGGGCGCCGTCTACTTCTTCCGCGTCATCGAGCAGCTCTACTTTAGGGAGCCGGCCCCCGCCGACCAGCCGGAGGCGGCGCCCGCGCGGGAGGCTCCGGCGGCGTTCTTGGTGCCGGCGCTCGTGCTCGCGGCGCTCGTCCTGATCCTGGGCGTCTTCAACCAGGCGGTCGTGGAGCACGTGCTCCGCTTCGCCGTCCCGCGGGGGGTCGTGGGGTGACCGAGCATATCGCGCAGGAAATGGTCGCATCCGAGGTCGTTGGGGAGCGACCATGACCGAGTATCGTCCCCTCTGGGCCGTGCTCGTGTCGCTCGCGGCCGTGCCCCTGATCCTGCTCTCGGACCGAAGGCCCAACCTCCGGGAGTCGTGGACATTCCTCGCGGCGTTCGCCAAGGTCGCGATCGTGGCGTCGATGCTGCCCGACGTCCTGGCCGGGGCGCAGCCCGAGGTCGTGGCGTTCGCCCTCGGGCCGGGGCTGTCCTTGCATCTGCGCGCCGACCCGGCGGGGATGGTCTTCGCTCTGCTGGCCTCGACGCTTTGGATCCTCACCTCCTTGTATTCGATCGGCTATATGCGCGCCAACAAGTCCGGGCATCAGACCGCCTATTTCGCGAGCTTCGCGGTATGCCTCTCGGCGGCGATCGGCATCGCGTTCGCGGCGAATTTGCTGACCTTCTTCGTGTTCTTCGAGATCCTGACGATCGCCACCTACCCCCTCGTCACCCACAACCGGACGCAGAAGGCCGTGGCCGGCGGCCGCAAGTACCTGGCCTACACGCTCATCGCGGGCCAGATGCTGCTCATCGCCCTCATCTGGGCGCAGTCGCTCGCGGGCGCAGCCGAGTTCCGGCCCGGGGGCTTCCTGGGAGGCGTGGACGCTTCGCCCGCCGTCCTGCGCACGCTGTTTTTGTTCTTCATCATCGGCATCGGGGTCAAGGCCGCGATCCTTCCGCTGCACGGCTGGCTGCCGGCGGCCATGGTGGCCCCCACGCCGGTGAGCGCCCTGCTGCACGCGGTGGCCGTGGTCAAGGCCGGAGCCTTCGGCTGCGTGCGGGTGACGGGCTACGTGTTCGGCCCCGAGCTCATGCGCTCGATCGGGGCGGATTGGGCGCTGGCCTGCTTCGCCGCGGCCACGATCCTGGTCGGCTCGCTGCGGGCGCTCGGCGAGACGGACCTCAAGAGGCGGCTCGCCTACTCGACCGTCAGCCAGCTGTCCTACATCGTGCTCGGGGCCGCGCTCGGCTCCCCGGCGGCCGTGGCGGGCGCCATCTTCCACATCGCCGCGCACGGCTTCATGAAGATATCCCTGTTCTTCTGCGCGGGGTCCATCTACACCCGCACCCACTTCACCCAGATCGAGCAGCTCTCCGGGCTGGGCCGGCGCATGCCGCTGACCATGCTCGCCTTCGCCGTGGGCGCCCTGGGCATGGCCGGCACCCCGCTTTTGGCCGGGTTCGTGAGCAAGTGGAACCTGGGCCTCGGAGCCGTGCACTCGGGCCATGAGGTGTTCATCGCCGTCCTGGTGGCGAGCGCGATCCTCAACTTCGCATACTTCTTCCCGATCGTCTACGAGGCCTTCTTCGGGGGGGGAAAGACCCCCGTGAGATACGACGAGGCGGGCGCGGCCCTGTGGCTGCCCCCGGTCGCCGCGGCCGCGGGCGCGCTCGTTTTGGGCGTCTGTCCGGACGCGTTCTGGGCCTTCTACCGGCTCGCCTGGATGGCGGCCGCCGCCGTCACCGGAGTCCCGGGGGTCGTCGGATGAGAAAGCCCCTGGCCCGGACCCTGATCGGACTCGGCGGCATCTGCCTCGGCCTGGACGTGTTCGAGAGCGTCTCCAGCCACGCCCACGGGCATGCGGGCTCCTGGTGGCACACGCTGCCCGGGTTCGAGCTCGCCTACGGGCTGGCGGGCTGCGTCCTGCTGGCCGCGTTCGCCAAGCGACTGCTCCATCCCCTGCTGGCGCGCGCCAAAGACCACTACGAGGGACGCCAATGACCGCGGTCTTCAGCCATCCCGCGACCGTCCTCCTCGCCGCCGCCCTCGCGGCCCTCGTGACCCGCGGCTGGGTGAGGAAAGCCGTCCTTTTGGCCGCGCCGGTGTGGGCGCTGCGGGCCGCGGCGGGCCTGGGCTCCGACGCGGTCTGGACGCACTCCACGGCGGGCTTCACGCTCGAGCTGCTCCGGGTGGACGCCCTGAGCCGCCTCTTCGCGGTCGTCTTCTGCATCGTGACGCTCCTCTCCGTGCTCTACGGGCTGCATCTCAAGAAGCGCGGGGAGCCGGCGGCCTCCGTGGCGCTGGCCGGGGCGTCTCTGGGCGTCGTCTTCGCCGGGGACTGGCTGAGCCTGTTCGTGTTCTGGGAGCTCATGACCGTGGCCTCCCTGTTCGTCATCTGGTTCGCGGGGACCCCGGGCGCGCACCGCGCCGGCTTCCGGTACCTGCTCGTCCACGTGTTCGGCGGCGGCCTCTTCTTCTGCGGGCTCCTTCTGCACTGGGCCGGGGGCGGAGACGCGGCGGTGGGCCCGCTGACCGGCGCGCCGCTTTCCGCCGCCGGCTGGCTCATCCTGACGGGAGTGGCCGTGAACGCGGCGATCCCGCCGCTGCACGCCTGGCTGACCGACGCCTATCCGGAATGCTCGGTGACGGGCAGCGTGGTGCAGAGCGCCTTCACGACGAAGACCGCGGTGTACGTGCTGCTGCGCGTGTTCCCGGGAGCCGAGCCGCTGGTCGTGCTGGGCGCCGTGATGGCGCTCTACGGCGTGGTCTACGCCGTTCTGGCCGACGACATCCGCCGCTTGCTGGCCTATCATATCGTCAGCCAGGTCGGCTTCATGGTGGCCGGGGTGGGCATGGGGACGGCGCTCTCCATGAACGGGGCGGCGGCCCACGCTTTCTGCCACATCCTCTACAAGGCGCTCTTGTTCATGGGCGCGGGCGCGATCGTCCACGCCGCCGGCACGGGCAAGCTGAGCGAGCTGGGCGGCCTCTGGCGCCGGCTTCCCCTGGTGATGACGCTCTTCCTCGTCGGCGCCTTCTCGATCTCGGGGCTGCCTCCCTTGAGTGGCTTCATCAGCAAGGGCATGACGGTCGCGGCGGCCGGGGCGAGCCACCGTCCGGCCATCGAGCTGCTGCTGGAGCTGGCGTCGGTCGGCACGTTCCTCTCCATCGGGCTCAAGCTGGCCTATTTCGCCTTCGCCGGCACGGAGCGCTCCATCGAGTGCCGGCCCGTCCCGAACAACATGGTCGCCGCCATGGTCGCGACCGCGGCGCTGTGCGCGATCCTGGGGATATTCCCGCGCCTGCTCTACGCGCTTTTGCCCTACCACGCGGACTATCATCCTTACACGGCGGGCCACGTGCTCGGCGCGCTGCAGCTGCACCTCGGGACGGCCGCCGGGTTCTGGATGCTGCTCAAGCTCCTGAGCCCCAAGCCGGGCATCGCGCTCGACGTGGACTGGCTCTACCGCGTGCCGCTGCCGGCCGCCGTGAGGGCTCTGGCGGGGGGGATGAAGGAGCTGGGCGGCGCCGTGCAGCGCCGGGGCGTGGGGTTCGTCTACGACGCGATCCCGTCGGACTACGACGTGGACGGCCGCCGGCTGCCGGTCGGCATGACGCTGTTCTGGATCACGCTGCTGGTGAGCCTATTGGCGCTTTACGCCTGGGTGTAGACGCTGAGCGTCACCGCTCGCCCACGATGTAGGCGATCCAGGCTTCGCACGACTCGCCCTCTTCGGTCCTCGTGAAGACGCCGTTGCCCTGCTCGCCCTGGGTGCCTTCCCAATAGACGTAAGACCTGCGGAAGCCGGACTCCTCCATCAGCTCGCGGACCTCGGGGATCGTCCAGATGCGCCAATCGTAGGTGAAGACCCTCTCGATCTTCTCGCCTCCCTTCGGCCTGAAGTGGATGAAGAAGCGCGCCGTGTTGTGGATGGGGTCGAAATCGTCCTGGTCCCAATAGTACGTGAAATCCCGGTGCCTGGTGGAGTCCTCGATGGGCCCGTGGCAATCGCTGCCGCCGAAGGAGTCGAGGAACAACAGCCCCCCTTCGGGCAGGGTCCTGGCGCAGTTCTCGAGATAGGCCTTGAGCTCCGCCCGCTTCTTGAAGATGTAGTACGAGAAGTTGAGGGCGACGATGAGGTCCGCGGACGGGACGTCGGGATCGAGCACGTTCTTACGCCGGATGCGCACCCGCCGCCGCTGGGCGGGCGTCAGCCGGGGAAGATACATACGCCTGCCGTAGGCGGCCGGCTCCCAGTCGAGATCGAGGCCGTGGGCGACGTGCTCCGGGTCGAGCTTCGCCCACTCGCAGCAGACGCGGAACGTTCCGCAGAAGTCCTCGCGCAGGACTTTCGGATCCCTTCCCGTGATCTCCCGGAAGGCGTCGCGAAAAAAGACGACGTCCCTATCCGGCTGCTGGACCGCATCGGTGTAGAGCTTGTATTTGTCGATCGTCGGGATATCGTCCGTCTTCGGCTCAAGCGTGGCGCCTCGCATAGGATCTCCTTGGCGGGATTTCCATATAGTCTAACCGGTCGGCGGAAAATATCGAGTCGCCTTCGGCCTAGCGGCGGGTGGGACGTTTGGCCCAGCGCGCGCGGCCGCTCAAGCGTCCCCGGGCGGTCCGGCCGCCAGCGCCCGAAGCCGCCTCATCTCTCCCGCGGTCGCGTATCGCCACCGTCCCGGATAGAGCCCCTTGAGCGTCAGGTCCCCGACGCGCGAGCGCACCAGCCTCAGCGCGGGGTGGCTGATGGCGGCCGTCATGCGGCGCACCTGCCGGTTGCGTCCCTCGCGCAGGATCATCTCCAGCCAGGCGGTGGGCACGCTCTTGCGGTGGCGGATGGGGGGCTCGCGCAGCGGGAGCTCGGGCTCCCTTAGCAGCAGGCGCACCGCGCACGGGCGCGTCATCCCGTCGCGCAGGCGCACCCCGCTCGCGAGCCTCGCGAGCTTGTCGGCGGGGGGGACGCGCTCCACCTGGACGAGGTAGGTGCGCGGGTGCGCGCAGCGGGGGTCGGTCAGCGCGTGCTGCAGGCCTCCGTCGCCGGTGAGCACGAGCAGCCCCTCGCTGTCGCGGTCCAGCCGCCCGGCCGGGTAGACCCCGCCGGGCAGGCGGAAGTCCGCCAGAGTCCTGTGGTTCTCGAGGGGGGAGAACTGGCTGACCACTCCGTAGGGCTTGTTGAAGAGCACGGCTTTGAGGGCCATACGGGATAATAATATACAATTGGGAGGCGCTCGCATCCCGCCCGAGATTCCCCGGCGTTCTTCAGGAGGAGTGATGGTCTTTGCGATGAAAGTTGCGGTGTCCGCTCTGGTCGTGGCGGGGGCCTCGGAGCTCGCCAAGCGCCATCCCCTGGCGGGAGCGATCCTCGCCGCCCTTCCCCTGGTGTCCATATTGGCCCTCATATGGCTGTTCGCCGAGACGCGGGACGTCGGCAAGGTCTGCTCGTTCTCCAACGGCATCCTGTGGGCCCTGATCCCGTCGGTGATCCTCTACCTCGTCCTGCCGCCGTTGTTGAAGGGCGGCGTCCGTTTCGTGTACGCGCTGCCGGTCTCCTGCCTGGCCATGGTCTTGGGCTACGGAGGCTACGTCCTCATCCTCAGGAAGTTCGGGGTCGAGCTGTGAGCGAGATGAAGGCGGCCGTCATCGACGGTTACGGCCCGCCCGACGTGCTGCGGATCGCCCAGGCCGCCCGGCCCTCGATCCGGGACGATCAGGTCCTCATCGAGGTCCACGCCTCAAGCGTCAATCCCATCGACTGGAGGATCCGCAACGGCTCCCTGCGGATGCTGATGGGATCGCGGTTCCCCAAGATACTCGGCTTCGACGTCTCGGGGCGCGTCGTCGAGGCGGGCCAGGCCGTCAAGGAGCTCAGGGAAGGCGACCGGGTCTACGCGAAGTCGGACGCCATGACCGGGCAGGCCTACGCCGAATACGCGGCCGTCTCCGAGAAGGCCGCGGCCATCAAGCCCGCGGGCCTCTCGCATGAGCAGGCCGCGGCGATGCCGCTGGCGGCCCTCACTTCCCTGCAGGCCCTGCGCGAGCGCGGAGGGATCAAGCCGGGGGACAGGGTCGCCGTCATCGGGGCTTCGGGCGGGGTGGGCTCCTACGCCGTGCAGATCGCCAAGGCCTACGGCGCGGAGGTCACCGCCGTCTGCAGCGCCGGGAACATCGATCTGGCGCGGGAGCTGGGAGCGGACCGCGTGGTCGACTATATAGAGGAAGACGTCCTCGCCGCTCGCGGCGCTTACGAGATCGTATTCGACGCGGTGGCGGCCCGCGGCTTTTCAGAGGCGCGCCGGGCCCTGAGCGAGAGAGGCGTCTACATCTCGACGGTGCCCAGCGCCGGCCTGGCTTTCTCCATCGCCTGGTCGAGGTTGACCCCGGGCAGGAAGGCGTCCTTCATCATGCTGAAGGCGAGCGGGGAGGACCTCAAGGAACTCGCCCGCTTGGCCGAGAAGGGTAAGCTCAAGTCCGTGATCGACAGCGTCTACCCTCTTGAGGACATCCAAGAGGCGCACCGAAAGAGCGAGTCCCGCCGCGCCCGCGGCAAGATCGTGATCCGCATCAGGTGATCCCCGCTGAGTCCGCATAACGCATCGTAGTCTGTCCGCGGCGGCACGGCCGCCGCGAGCCTCACTCCAGCGCATCGATCCGCGCGTGATCCTCAAAAAAGGAACTTTTCCTGACTTGCGCGATGGGACACCCGGACAAAGCCGTATGGTAAGCCACCGCTTCCGTCGGTTGACTCTCTGAGGCTCCGCCGTTGCGGCGTCGTGTCGTCGGAGAGTCGCGTCAGCGCGGTTCGTACGCGGCCTGAGGGAAGGATTCCCCTCTCCCCCGAAGTTCGTACGCGGTCTGAGGGACGGATTCCCCTCTCCCCCGAAGTTCGTACGCGGCCTGAGGGACGGATTCCCCTCTCCCCCGAAGGGCTAATCTTTACCCACAACTATTTTGAGCACAAGGGGAGATGGGGATTTTTGAGAAGATTCATGATGGAGGCGTCAGTGGTAAAGGTTGTAAGCCA
>JBDREN010000038.1:0-25482 GCA_043819795.1 Elusimicrobiota bacterium | reverse complement strand
GCCGCAGCCGACCGTCCGGATACTCTCCCCGACCGAAGGCCAGACGGCGACGAGTTCCAACGTGACGGTGGACTTCGAGACAGCCAACTGGGCCGTCGGCGGCAAAGGCGAGGCGCACATCCACTTCCAGCTGGACGACGGGGCCCAGCGCCTGATGTTCTACAACGGCTCCGACAACGTCGTGGAGCTCGATGAGGAGCCCGGAGCTACGCCTTTGGCCGCCTGGATCGACGCCGACACCATCCGGATCAACGGCCTGCGAAACGGCTCCCATGCCATCCGCGCCCGGCTGGCCGGGCCCGACCACACGCCCGAGCCGAATCCCGAGGCGGAGGCCGTGGTGGGCTTCATCGTCGGCAACCCGGACGCGGCCCCGCCCGCGTTCAGCCAGCCGGAGGTCTCGGAGGACGGATCGACGTTCGTGGACGCCTCCAATGTCCTGGGGACCGACGACGACGTCACCGCGCGGGTCACGCTGCAGGACGCGGGCTCGGGGATCGATCGGACCGTCCATGGACTCGCGGCGACCGGAGACATGCTCGGGCTCTGGCGCATGGAAAACGACTGGCTCGACTCCTCCAGCCGGGGCAACCACGGCGTCCCCTCGGGCGGGGCCATGTTCAGCTCCGACGCCAAGGCGGGAGAGGCGGCGGCGCGCTTCGACGGCTCGGACGACTCGCTCACGCTTCCCCAGGCGGCCCACGCCGCGGGCTCGGTCACCCTGGAGGCGTGGTTCCGGTCGAAGCCCTTCCCCCCGAGCGAGGTGAACGGCCGCAGGCTTTACGAATCGGACATGGAGATTCTGTGGAGCCTGCTCGACAGCGGGCGGATCCGCTTCATGCGCTACAAGCCCGGCGCGGGTTGGATCGCGCTGGACTCCGAGGGGACGGTCGGCCTGAACACATGGCACCACACGGCCGCCACCTACGACGCCGACACGGGACGGTGGGCCGCGTACATAGACGGCCGGCCCAGCGGATCCATGACCGACGGGTTCGAAGCGACCTCCGTGCGCTACGACAGGGGGCCGGTGCGGATCGGCGCCCAGCCATGGCTTCTGGCGAACTGCCAGTGGAACGGGACGATCGACGAGTTCGCCATCTACGACCGCGCGCTCTCCCCTCAGGAGATCTCCGAGCACTACCGGCGGGGCGCGGGCTACCGGGCCCGCTACTCCAAGGACGGAGGCGAAACCTGGATCTCGGTGCCGCCCGAGGACCTCAGCCTGGAGCCGGCTCCCGGCGGGACATCCGGCACCGATCCCCACTTCATGACGGCGGCGGGGCTCGACCTCGCCCCGTCCGCCGCGCCCGGCACCAACCGCATCGAGTTCGCAGCCCAGGACCTGGCCGGCAATCCGGGATCGATCGCCTTCGACATCCTCACCCCCGAGCCGGACACCACGCCGCCGGCCTTCAGCCAGGGAGACGTCTCCGAGGACGGCGTGACGTTCCTGGACGCGTCGAACACGCTGACGACGAAAGACGGCATCTCGGCGCGCGTCACGGTCCAGGACGCGGGCGCGGGCCTGGACCCGAGCGGAGGCGGCCTCGTCCCGTCGGGCGACATGCTCGGATTCTGGCGCATGGACAACGATTGGGAGGACTCCTCCGGCCGGGGCAACCACGGCAGCCCATTGGACGGCGCGACGTTCAGCCCGGATTCCCAGGTGGGCGCGGCAGCGGGAAGCTTCGACGGCTCGGACGATTCGGTCACGCTCCCCGACACGGCCCATGTCCCCGGCTCCGTGACGATGGAGACGTGGTTCCGCTCGAATCCCTTCCCGCCAAGCGAGGTCAATGGCCGCAGGCTCTATGAGTCCGGCAACGGGATCCTCTGGAGCCTCCTCGACAACGGGAAGGTCCACTTCATGCGCTACAAGCCCGGCGTGGGCTGGACACCGTTGGATTCCGCCGGGACGGCGAGCGTGGGCGAATGGCACCACACGGCCGCGACCTACGACGCGGCGACCGGCGTATGGGCCGCCTACATAGACGGCGAGCCCAGCGGTTCCATGATCGACCGGTTCGATGCCACTGCGTTCGACCCCGGCCCCGGGCCGATCCGAATCGGGGCCCAGCTGTGGCTCCTGGGCAACTGCCAGTGGAACGGCCTGATCGACGAGTTCTCCATCCACGAACGCGCGCTCTCCGCCGAGGAGGTGGCGGCCCACTACAGGCGGGGGTTCGGCCATGGCGCCCGCTACACCAAGGACGGGGGCGAAAGCTGGACCCGCGTGCCGTACGCGAACCTCGCCATGGCGCCGGTCTCCGCGGGGGCCTCCGCGACGGACCCCCACTACCTGACGGCGACGGGTCTCGACCTCGCTCCCTCCGCCGCCCAGAGCACCAACCAGATCGAGTTCACGGCGTCCGACCGTGACGGGAACCTCGGGACCTACGCGCTCAATATCCTGACGCCCCCGCCGGACACCGCACCGCCCGCGTTCAGCCAGCCCGAGGTGTCGGAAGACGGCTCGACCTTCCTGGACGCGTCGAACACACTGACGACCGATGACGGAATCTCGGCGCGGGTCACGCTGGTGGACTCCTACAGCGGGCTGCCCCCGAACGCGGGGGCCGTCTTCCCCGAGATCGACGGGACGGTCGCCCTCTGGCAGTTCGAGGAAGCCTCCGGCGCCACGGCCGAGGACTCCTCCGGGAGCGGCAACCACGGCAGCCTGGTGAGCTCCCCGGCCAGGGTCGCGGGCCGCCACGGCCGGGCCTTGAGCTTCAACGGGGCCGACCAAGTCGTGCAGGTCGCGGACTCCCCCAGCCTGGCCGCCGCCGACCAGCTCACCGTCGAGTTCTGGTACAAGCCCAACGGGACGGACGCCTGGCTGACCAAGGGCAACGGCGTCGACAGCATGTCGGTCAACGAATGGCTCGTCCAATCCTGCGGAGCCGGGAGCAGCGGTTCGCAGCTCTACGTCAACATAGGCGGGTCCTGGCGCACCTCTCCGTGCACGGCGGGCGTGACGCCGGGCCAGTGGAACCACCTGGCCTGGACCTACGACGGCGACAAGGCGACGGCCTACCGGAACGGCGTCCCCACGGGATCTTCGTCCTGGGGCCACAGCGACACGCCGATCCGCGACGGCAACGGGCTCGTGGGCATCGGCTACGACGCCCGCTACCCGATCGGCACCCCGGGCCGCATGATGAACGGCGCCATCGACGAAATCCGCATCCTGAACGTGGCCCTGAGCGCCGAGCAGGTCCTGCGGGAGTACCAAGCCGAATCCGGCTTATCCGGACGCTTCACCGCCGATGGCGGCGAGACCTGGCAGGACATCTCTTCCTCCGACATAGACCTGAAACCGGTCTCTCCGGGGGCCTCCCGGAACGATCCCTTCTATTTGACAGCCTCGGGCCTGGACTTGGCGCCCTCGGCGGGACCCCGGACCAACCGCGTCGAGCTCTCCGCGTCGGACCTGGAAGGAAACGCCGCCGCCTACGCCTTCGACATCCTCACCCCGCCTCCCCCCTCCGGCCCGCTCCTCGAGGACGATTTCAACTCCGGGGCTCTGGACGCGTCGAAGTGGCTGAGCGACCGGACCGGCTCGGCGGCGATCGATTTCCCCAACGGCGTGCTGAAGCTCGCGACCGGGGGCGGCAACTACAGCTGGCGCGGGGCGGCGCTCTTCTCCAAGGAGACCTTCCAGAAGGCGGGCGTCTACCAGCTGGACCTGGAATGGAAGCCGGGGACCAAGGCCAGCACCACGGGACAGATCCCGGGGATCTACTTCCGGGACCCGGCCGCCACCCGGGACGACTCCACGCGGGCTCCCACGAACCGCTACATCCGCCTCGATCTGGGAAGCGGCGCGGACCACGGCGAGCAGAGGACCGTCCTGACCCTCTACGGCCGGGGAGCCGGCGGGCCCCACACCCTGAAGAGCGTCACGCTCGCCCCGCCCGTGGCGGCCGAACCCGCCGCCTCGGCGATGTTCCACCACATCCGCATCGAGCTGGACTTCGGCGCCAAGACCTTCAGCCTCAAGCTCGACGGCCTGCCGCTCATGACGGACGTCGACCTGACCCAGGACAGCGGCGGCGCCCCGATCGACTTCCTGGGCGACATCGCCGACTTCCACGTGGAGCTCTACGGCGGAGGCCAGTACATGTCCTCCTCCCTGGCGGAGTACTTCGACGGCGTCCTCCTCCAGGGCCCGCCCCAGGTGCGCCTGGTGAGTCCCGCGAGCGCTCCGGCGGGCCGCGAGCTCATCGTGAGCGGACGCGGCTTCGGAGAGACGCAGGGGAGCGGCGGGGCAAGCCTCGGGGGCTCCCCCATGACGGTCACGAGCTGGACCGACCTTCAGATCGTGGCGCCGGTCCCCTCCGGGCTCGCGCTCGGCCCGCAGGACCTGGCGGTCGCCACCGATGACGGGCGCGCAAGCCTCCCCTGGCTCTTCACGATCACCGACGACCTTCCGACCCTGTTCTCGGACGGATTCGCCGGCAGCGCGCCGGATTGGGGAAAGTGGTCGCAGGCGAAGTCCGGCAGCAGCGCCATCGAGGTGTCGGACGGCCGCCTGAGCCTCAAGACGGAGGGAGGCAACTACAGCCGGCGCGGGGTGGCCCTCTTCACCAAGCCCGCCTATAAGAAGGCGGGGGTCTACCACCTGAACCTCGACTGGAGGCCCGGAACCAAGGCCAGCTCCACGGGCCAGATCCCGGCCGTCTACATCCGCGACGCCGGAGCGAGCCGCGACGGGACGCTCCAGTCCCCCTCCGACCGCTATCTCCGCCTCGACGTTGGAAGCAGCGCGGACCACGGGGAACGCCGGACCGTGCTGGGGCTCTATGGGAGGGGTACGGGCAGCGTCCATACGATCAAGAGCGTCACTTTGCCCTCCCCGGTACTGGGCCATCCCAACGCGGCCGCGGTCTTCCACCGAATCCACCTGGCCCTGGACTTCGACGCCAATACCCTCAGCATGGAGCTCGACGGCCGCGCGGTCATGAGCGGGGTGGACTTGACCCTCAACAGCGCCGGCAGCCCGATCGACGTCCTGGACGCGATCGGGAGCTTCCAGGTCGAGCTCTTCGGAGGCGCGCAGTACATGGGGTCCTCGCTGAGGGAGTCGTTCGACAACGTGTCCCTGGCCGGTCCCCCTCAGATCCACTCCCTGGAGCCGGGCAACGGGCCGGTCGGCGCCGAGCTGACGCTGGCGGGCGCCGGCTTCGGGGAAGTCCAGGGAAGCGGCTCGGTATCCCTGGAGAGCGCCGACCCCGCGGTCCCGCGCACGGCCCTGACCGTGACCCGCTGGAGCGACACCGAGATCGTCGCAGCGGTCCCCGCCGGGACCTCCGCCGGGGCGCGGGACCTCGTGGTCCTGACCGGGTCCGGCCAAGAGAGCTTCTCCGTGCGGTTCACGGTCACCGAGCCGCTGCCCCTGCTGCTGATCGACGAATTCGAGGCGGCGAGCCTCGACGGCGCCCAATGGCGGATCGCGTCCAACTCGGGCCAGGGCCGGGCCGAGGTGGCGGACGGCGTCCTGAAGCTCCGGACGGACTACTCCTCTTGCTGCCCATGGCGGGGAGTGGGGGCGTACTCGGTCTCCCGCTTCGGCGGCCAGGGAGTCTACCACCTCAGCCTGGACTGGCTGCCGGGCACGAAATCGGACGGCAACGGCCAGATCCCGGGAATCTTCTTCCGTTCGGTGGACACGACCCGGCACGGGGCCTATCACTCCCCCGACGAGAGGTACGTCCGGCTGGACCTCGGGAGCAACTCGAACACCGGCTCGACTAGGACGGAGCTCACCCTTCGCGGCAAGGGACCCTACGGCGCCATGGAGCACCTCATCAAGCAGGAGGTCCTCACCACCCCCATTCTCGCGGCTCCGAGCTCCAACGCGACATCCCACCGCCTCCATATCACCCTGGATTTCGCGAGCAAGTCCTTCAGCCTCGACCTCGACGGACAGCCGGTCATGAGCGATGTGCCCCTCATGAGCGACAGCGGCGGGAACCCCATCGACTTCCTGGACAGCCTCGGCGAGTTCCAGGTGGAGCTCTACGGCGGCTCCCAGCTCTACGGGTCGGGCTTGATCGAGACCTTCGACAACGTCCGGCTGGAGGGGCCTCCCCAGCTGCTGGCATTGAGCAGGGGCAGCGGCCCTTCGAGCACCGAGCTGACCTTGATGGGCAACGGTTTCGGCGCCGGCCAGGGAAGCGGCTACGTCCGTCTCGGCGGCAACGACCTCCTCGTCGTCGGATGGGCCGACGACTCCATCGTCGTCCGCATTCCTGAGGGCACCCCCTTGGGACCGCAGGACATAGCATTGAAAGCGGAGCTCGGCCCCGAACTCGGCGGCTTCCAGTTCACGGTGACGGAGACCCTGCCCCTATTGCTCATAGACGACTTCGAGATGGGCACGCTGCACCCGGACAAGTGGCGGAGCACAAGCAACTCAGGAAACGCCCGAGTGGAGGTGGCGGACGGCTTCTTGAAGATCAGGACGGACTACTCTTCTTGCTGCCCGTGGCGGGGAGCGGCCGCCTACTCGGTGGCCCAGTTCCGCCGGGAGGGCGTCTACCACCTGAACTTCAACTGGAAGCCGGGCACAAAGTCGGACGTCAACGGCCGCATCCCGGGCGTCTATTTCCGGACGGTGGCGGCGAGCCGCGATGGAAGCCAGCACTATCCGCAGGAAAGGTACATCCGTCTGGACCTGGGCAAGGACAACGACAACGGGGCGTTCCGCACGGAGCTGAGCCTCCACGGCAAAGGGCCGTCCGGAACGACCGCGCATCTGCTCGAGCGCGTCCCCATGAGCCTGCTCTTGCCCACGGAGCCGAGCCCGAACGCGACCGTCCATCAGGTCCACATCGCCCTGGACTTCGCGGACAAGACCTTCAGCCTGGACCTCGACGGCCGGCCCATCATGGCCGGAGTGGACCTGACCCGCGACAGCGGCGGGGCCGGCGTGGACTTCTTGGACAGCATCGGCAAGTTCCAGGTGGAGTTCTTCGGCGGGGCCCAGGTCTACGGGTCGGGGCTCATCGAAAAATTCGACAACGTGACCTTCGAAGGCCCGCCTCAGTTCCACGCCCTGAGCCGGGGAAGCGGACCGTCCGGCACCGAGCTGACCCTGACGGGCAGCGGCTTCGGCGCCAGCCAGGGAAGCGGCTACGTCCGTCTCGGCGGCAACGATATCCCCGTCATGAGCTGGAGCGACGGGGAGGTGACCGTCCGGATTCCGGAGGGGTCTCCTTTGGGGACTCAGGCCGTGGTCCTCAAGGCCGAGCGTGGTCCCGAGGTCGGCGGCTTCCGGTTCACGGTGACGGAGACCTTGCCTCTCCTGCTGAGCGACGACTTCCAGGCGGGCGCGCTGGACACCGACAAATGGCGGGCGACCTCCAACTCGGGCAACGGCAGGATCGAGGTGGGGAGCGGCTTACTAAGGATCCGGACGGACTACTCTTCTTGCTGCCCGTGGCGGGGAGCGGCCGCGTACTCGGTGGCCCAGTTCCGCAAAGAAGGCGTCTACCATGTGAACCTGAACTGGAAGCCGGGCAAGAAGGCGGACGGCAACGGCCGCGTCCCGGGGATCTATTTCAGGACGGTGGCCGCGAGCCGCGAGGGAAGCCAGCACTTCCCGCTGGAAAGGTACATCCGGCTGGACCTGGGCAAGGACAACGACAACGGCGCGTTCCGCACGGAGCTGGGACTCTACGGCAGGGGACCCGCCGGATCGGCGCCCCACCTACTGAAGAAGGTCCCCATCGGTTTGCTCCTGGCCACCGACCCCCACCCGGACGCGACGGTCCACCAGATCCACATCACCCTGAATCTCGCGGACAAGACCTTCAGCTTGGACCTCGACGGCCAAGCCATGATGACGGACGTGGACCTGACTCGCGACAGCACCGGGGCCGGCGTCGACTTCCTCGACAGCATCGGGATGCTCCAGCTCGAGCTCTACGGCGGGGCCCAGTATTACGGCAGCGGGCTGATCGAGACCTTCGACAACGTGACCGTCGAAGGCCCTCCCCAGTTCCACGCCCTGAGCCGGGGAAGCGGCGCGCCGGGCACCGAGGTGACGCTGAGGGGCAGCGGCTTCGGCGACAACCGCCTGGGAGGCTACGTGCGGCTCGGCGGCAATGACCTCACCGTCTTGAGCTGGAGCGACGACGCGGTGCGGGTCCGCGTCCCGCAGGGGACCTCCTTCGGCACCGCGGGCGTCGTCATGAAGGCGGACATCGGGCCCGAGGTCGGGGGGCTCCGGTTCACGGTCACGCCGGTCCTCGCGGTCCTGCTCACGGACGACTTCCAGGCGGTCTCGCTGGACGCGGGCAAATGGCGGACGGCGTCCAACTCAGGAAACGGCAGGGTCGAGGTGACGGGCGGCTCATTGCGGCTCCGGACGGACTACCCCTCCTGCTGCCCATGGCGAGGGGTGGCCGCGTACTCGGTGGCCCAGTTCGACAAGGAAGGCCTGTACCATCTGAATTTAGACTGGAAGCCGGGCACGAAGGCGGACGGCAACGGCCGGGTCCCGGGCATCTATCTCCGAACATTGGCCGCGAGCCGCGAGGGAAGCCAGTACTTTTCGCAGGAAAGGTTCATCCGCCTGGACCTGGGAAAGGATAGCGACAACGGCGCGTTCCGCACGGAGCTGGGACTCTACGGGAGGGGACCCGCCGCATCAGCGCCCTATCTGGTAAAGAAGGTCCCCATCGGCCTGCTCCTGGCCACCGACCCGAGCCCGGACGCCACGGTGCACCAGATTCACATCGCCCTGGACTTCGCGAACAAGACCCTCAGCGTGGACCTGGACGGCCAGGCGATGATGACCGACGTGGACCTCACCCGCGCCAGCGACGGGACGGCCATCGACCTCCTCGGCAGCATCGGTAAGCTGCAGGTGGAGCTCTACGGAGGGGCGCAGTATTACGGTAGCGGGCTGACCGAGTCCTTCGACAACGTGCTCCTGGAGGGCCCTCCGCAGCTCCGGTCCGTCCGCCCGAACTTCGGCCCTCCCGGCACCGAGGTCGAGATCGCCGGCGTCGGATTCGGCGACACCCGGGGGACCGGCGGAGTCAGCCTCGGCGCGCAGGTCCTGTCGGTGACGAGCTGGAGCGACACGTCGGTCACCGCGGTCCTGCCCCCCGGCGCGCCCGCGGGAGCCGGGAGCCTGAGCGTGACCAGCGGGTACGATCAGAGCAGCCGGGATTGGCTGTTCACGGTCACGGGCCCCCTATTGACCGTCCTCGAGGATGATTTTAACGGGTTCGCGCTGGACGCGGACAATTGGGAGGCCATCGTCTCCGGTCCCGCCTCGGCCCAGGTCGCCGGAGGCGTCTTGAACCTCAGGACGGACTACCCCTCCTGCTGCCCGTGGCGGAGCGCCCTGGTCTACTCCAAGAGCCAGTTCGGCCAGCAGGGCGTCTACCACCTGGACCTGGACTGGAAGCCGGGCACGAAATCGGACGGCAACGGCGACGCCCCCGGCCTGTTCTTCCACTCTCCGGAGTCGAACCGTCACGGCACCTTCCGCTCCCCGGACGACCGCCACCTCCGCCTGGACCTGGGCCGGACCAACGACAACGGGCCCATCAGGACGAGATTGGGGCTCTACGGCAAGGGCGCCTCGGGATCGCCCCTGCATACCCTCAAGACGACGGACTTGGCCGTTCCCATCGCGACCGCGACCGATCCCGACGCCGACTTCCAGAGGATGCACGTGGCCCTGGACTTCGAGAACAAGACCTTCAGCCTGGAGCTCGACGGCCGCGCGATCATGACGAACGTGGACCTGACCAAGAACAACTCCGGCGGAGCGATCGATTTCCTGGACACCCTGGGCGACTTCAAGGTGGAGCTCTTCGGCGGAGCCCAGTACTACGGCAGCGCGCTCGTCGAGTCGTTCGACAACCCGAGCATCATGCTCGCGGACATCTCGGTCCCGGTGGCGCAGATCACCTCGCACGCCGAGAACGCCTTCGTCGCCGGCCTGGTCACGGTCAGCGGGACCGCGGCGGACGAGGGCGGCATCAACGGCACGGAGTTCTTCATCGACGGCGCGGGGCAAGGGGCGGCCGAACCGCCCGCGTTCTCCTTCGAGTGGGACACGCTGGCCCAGGACGCCGGGGGAGCGCCGCTCTACGCCGACGGCCCGCATGAGGTCTATCTGCAGGCGCGCGACTCGGTGGGCAACGTGGGCGCGAGCCCGACGGTCACCGTGCAAGTGGACAACACGCCTCCCGTCACGTCGCTGGGGCTCGGGCCCAACGGGACGAACGGGTGGTATAAGTCCCCGATGCCGACCCTTACGTTGAGCGCGGCGGACGGCCCGGGTGTCGGAGCCGGGGAGGTCCGCTTCAGCGTGGACGAAGGCCCCGAAACCACCACCACAGGGGCGTCCGCCCAGCCCGGGGTGCCGGAGGGGACCCACGTCCTGTCCTACTTCGCGGTGGACCAACTCGGCAACCAGGAGGATGCCAAGTCCGCGACCTTCCACATCGATCTGCGGGCCCCGGCCGCGCCCGGGAACCCGCGGACGACGCTGGTGGAGGAGCGGCGGGTGGAGCTGGCGTGGGACGCCTCCGCGGACGCGGAAGGGCCGGATCCCTCGGGCACGGCGCTCTACCGGATCTCGCGCCGGGTCTATGAGGGCGGCGCCGGCTTCTCGGTCATCGCGGACACGCCGACCCTCGCCTACCACGACACGCAGGGCCTGGCGCTCGGCGAGACCTATGAGTACCGCCTCCAGGCCGTCGACGCGGCGGGCAACGCCTCCGTCCCGGCCGACCTGGCGGTGTTCGTGCCCGACCTGACGCCTCCGGAGCTCTCCAACGTGAGCGCCGCGCTGTCCGAGGACGAGACGCGCATCGACGTGTCCTGGGACTCCAGCGAGCTCACCACCGGCCAAGTCGCGGTGGGGACCGAGCCGGGGCTCTACACCTCCACCACTCCCGCGGAGGTCGACCCCCAGGATATCGAGCAGCTGAGCCGGGAGCTTCTGACAGCCGTCGAAGGCCTGGACCCGCACACGACCTACTACCTCAGGGCCGTCTCCATAGACGCCTTCGGCAACCAGGCGGCGTCGGAGGAGTTCACGGTCATCACGGACACGCATCCCCCGACTCTGGCGATCACCGCCCCGGAGGCGGGCGCCGCCGCCAACACCGACCTGATTATCGAGTACACCGTGTCCGACGACCTCACCCCCGAGGAGTCGATCTCGGTCCGAGACGACCAGGGCCACGACGCCCCTCCCTTCACCTTCACGGACGACGGCGAGAGGACCGTCATTCTGACCGCCACCGACGCGGCCGGCAACGCGGCCACGGCCTCGATCGCGTTCACCATCGACAAGTCGGGCCCAGCGCGCATCGGGGACCTCGCGGTCGCGGAGCAGAGGCCGGCGGACGGCGAGGCGGACCTGGCGTGGACGGCCCCCTCCGACGCTCTGGGCTCGGTGGCGGGATACGTCCTCAAGTCCCACTCCGAGCCGCTCGACGACGAGAACTGGGACGAGGCCGTGTCCCACGCCGCGCCGTCGCCCTCCGAGCCCGGCGCGGAGGAGAGCCACACCGTCACGGACCTGCCGGCGGAGGTCGCCTACCTGGCGATCCGCTCGCAGGACGAGCTGGGGAACCTCTCGGCGGTGTCCAACAGCGTGCTCTACGACCCGGCGCCGCCCGAGGTGGCGATCACCGCCCCGGAGGCGGCGGCGGTCCTGTCTCGGCCCTACGCCGCGAGCGTGACGGCCTCGGACTCCCAGGGCATCGTACGAGTGGACTTCCTCGTCGACGGGGAGGTCGCGGGTACGGACACGAGCCCGCCTTACGAGTTCTCCTTCGATATCAGGGACTACCCCGACGGCGCGCATACCCTGACGGCCCGGGCGCTCGACGGCTTCGGCAACTCCGGCGAGACGACCATCCCCGTAACCATCAGCTACAATCCCCCGCCCGCCCCGGTCATCGAGGTCCCGCAGGAGGGGTTCCTCACCGCCACGCCCGGGATAGACGTCTCCGGCACGGCCGAGCCGAGCAACAGCGTCAGCGTCTACGTGAACGGCTATCTGGCCGAGACCGCCGCGGTGCCGGCCAACGGGTCGTTCCTGATCCAAAACGTGCTCCTGGGGGTGGAGGGGGCCGTCACCCTGACGGCGCGTACGTTCGACTCGAAGGGCACGAGCCAGCCTTCCGCCCCGGTCAACGGCACGCTGGACACCGGGCCTCCGGGCCCGCCCGCCCAGGTCACGGCCGCCTCGCAGAGCGGCGGGCGCATCCAGGTCAGCTGGGACGCTCCGCAGGGCGAGACTCCGACCTCATACAAGCTCTACCGGAGCAACCTGGAGACCGACCTGGCGGAGGGCGAGGCTCCCCCGCCGTCCGCGCTCATCTATCAAGGAAGCGGCGCCGGCCACACCGACACCCCCCCTCACGACGGGCTCTTCTTCTACGGCACGATCTCGCAGGACGCGGCGGCCAACGTCAGCGGCTTGTCGAACATCGCCGCGGGCGTATCGGACCGGGTCTCGCCGAGCGCCAGCCTGAGGCTCACGCAGTCCGTGCCGCCGCTCGGGCCCGGGGATCATCCGCTGGAGGTGACCTTCTCCGAGTTCCTGGCCCTGCCGCCGGTATTGACCCTGACGCCCCAGGGGCAGGGGCCGGCGACCATCCAGCTCGATCCCGAGACCGGCACGGTCTGGGTGGGCACGCTCACCGTCACCGCCGCGATGAACTCCGGGACCGCGACCTTCGGCTTCTCGGGCCGCGACTTCGTGGGCAACAACGGGAGCACGCTGACCTCGGGCCGGACCGTGGTCCTGGACACCCGGGGCCCGTCAGGCTCCGTCACCTTCCCCGCCATCGTCCCGACGGGGAACTACCCCCTCACCCTGCGTCTGGATGAGCCCGCGGCGGACACCCCGGCCTTATCCTTCACCCCCACCGGAAAGCCGGCCGTGCCGGTCGCTCTCTCGGCCGCGGGGCCGGACAACCAGGACTGGACCGCGTCCGTGGCGATTGACGAGACCACGGGGGACGGCGAGGCCGCCTTCACCTACTCCGCTGAGGACGCCCTGGGCAACCTCAGCGCGACCCTGTCGGGAGGCATCACGTCCTTCATCATCGACACCATCGCTCCGGGGCCGCCCACCTTCGTGAGGGCCATCGCCCAGCAGGGCGGGGTGATCCAGCTCTCCTGGAGCCGGCCCGACGCCGGGGAGCTGCCCGCGACCTACCGGGTCTTCCGGGACGGGGAGCAGCTCTCCCCGGCCGTGGCGCCCAGCCCCGACGGCAGCGGCTCCTTCGCGGACATCCCGTCGGACGGGCCGCACGACTACGAGGTCGCGTCGGTGGACGCGGCCGGCAACCAGACCAAGAGCGCCGTGGTCCCCGCGGCGGCCGACTCCACGCCGCCCGACGCGCCCTCTGACCTCACCGCGCAGCTGGACACCTCTCTGCCCGGGGCCACGCGGGTCAGGCTGAGCTTCCGGTCCTACCCGGACTCGGAGAGCTTCAACATCTACAGGGCTTTGAGCCCCATAGCGTCTATCGCCGGCCTTACGCCCGTCCTCGTCGGGCAGTTCGCCACGGCGCCCGACGGGCAGGGCCTGCGCGCGCTCTTCGACATTCCGACGAGCGACGGAGTGTTCTACTACGCGGTCACCGCGCTGGACACGCTCGACAACGAGAGCGATCCCTCCAACAGCTCGGAGGGCGTCCTCTACGACAAGGCCGCGCCCGTCATAGCCTTCTCCATACAGGACGGCGCCTTCTTCAAGGCGGACGTCTCCCCCCTCTTCACCGTCACGGACGCGAACCTGGACCCGGCGAGCGTGCAGGGCCTGCTCGACGGCGCGGCCTTCGAGTCGGGCACTCCGGTGAGCGCCGAGGGCGAGCACATCCTGGCGGTCAGCGCCCAGGACGTGGAAGGCCACTCCGCCGAGGAGCAGATCCGCTTCACCTTGGACAAGACGCCCCCCGAGATCCAGATCAGCGGGATCGCGGAGGGCTCCACGAGCAACGACCCCGTGGCCATCGAGATCCTCCCCTCGGACCTGCACCTCGACGCCACCACCTACACCTTGCTGGAGAACACGTCGGGGGCCTCGGAGCCCTACGACTCCGGGGAGCTCATCGGCCTCGACGGCAGCTACACACTGGGGGCCAGGGCCACCGACAAGGCGGGCAACATCACTCTTCGGACGTTCTCCTTCTCGCTCGACCTGAGCCCCCGGGCGCCGACCGCTCTCGACGTTTCGATCGAAGGCGGCGTGGCGTCGCTCACATGGTCCGCGGCGGACACGGACATCGTGGGCTATCGGGTGTACCGCGACGGGATGCGGATCAGCCCCAGCCTGGTGCCGCAGGCGAGCTACCAGGACAACGCCTACACGGGCGGCGCGGCGCATCTTTTCGAGGTGGAGGCCCTCGACACTCTGGGCCAGGTCGGGGCCAGGGCCGGGATCACAATCCCGCCGGTGTCTTTGGAACTCGCCGCCTACGGAGTGTCTTCGGGCGGCCAGCAGGCCCTGACCCGCGGGTTCTTCGACACCGTCCGCATGCAGGTGACGAACCTGGGCGGCCAGGGGCGCAGCTTCGGCCCCCTGGAGCTCAGGACCGTGTTCTCCGGACATGAGCCGTTCAGCCGCGCGGTCTCCGCGGCGTACATCCAGGCCGGCCAGTCGGCCGTGATGAGCGGGACGGTCGCTTCGGCACCGGACCTGCCCGCCTCCGGACAGCTCCAGGCCACGCTGACGCTCCCGACCGAGCCGGGGACCTCCGCGCGGCTCTCCCGCAGGTTCGCCGTCGCGGCCCGGTCGCCCCAAGGAACGATAATCGAGCTCTTCCCCGAGCCCCTGGTGCGGGAGACCCAGGCCAAGGTGAAAGTCAAATTCAACAACCGGGGCTCGGCCCCGCTCGACATCAAGACCGCGAGGATGTCCGGAGGCTCCCCCGTATCCGTGCCGGACGTGATCGTGGAGCTTCTGACCCCGCAGGGGCTGGTCGTTTCCCAGGGAGAGATCCTGCAGGCCGGGAACGGGGCCCAGGGAGCCATCGTCGGAGGCCAGCAGGTGTTCTTCGTCACCGTCCCGGCGGGCTCCAGCGTCCTGCTCGATCCCGTCTCGGTCCTGGTTCCCGACACGGCCGAGGACAGCCTGCTCGTCAAGGCCAAGGTCGCCGAGGTCGCCCACAGCCTGCCATTCAACCCCGTGGCCGGCACGCGGAGCTTCGAGAGCACCCAGAGCCAGGCCGCGGTCACCGCCCCGCCCTACACGGCGGACGCCTCCGCGGACAAGGACGTCTACGAGCGAGGCGAGGCGGCGACGGTCACCGGGACGGCGCGCGACGCCTCCGGCCAGCCGCGGCCGGCCGCCAAGGTCAAGGTGCACGCCCAGGCGCGCGGATTCGAGCTCCATTTCGACGCCTTCACCGATTCCCAAGGCGTCTACAGCGTCCAGTTCGTGCCGCCTCAGCCCGGCGTCTACAGCGTCTCCGCCTCGCATCCCGAGGTGGTGACCTACGCCGCGCAGGACACCTTCTCCGTGATCGACTTCGGGCTGCAGTACACCCATTACACCGTGCGCCTCGCCCAGAACTCCACCTACCGGTTCCACGCGGACCTCATCAACGACAGCGAGACGCCCCTGCAGGGCCTGACGAGCGAGGTCCACGGCTCCACGCCCACGCTGAGCGTGACGCTGGACCCGGACAGCCTGCCGGACACCCTGCTGGCCGGCGCGCGCACTAGCCTTTCCATCGACGCGCACGCCGATCCCTCGGCCCCGGTGGGCACTTCGCAGATCGACCTCGTGGTCCGGGAGCAGAACGGCTTCGAGCGGACCATGCCGGTCATCTTCGAGGTAAGCCAGGCCCTGGCCTACGGGAAGGCCGCGCCGCAATCGCTCGAGATCGGGATGCTCGCCGGAGAGACGCGCGAGCAGAGCATCACCCTGCAGAACACAGGCTTCGACGACTGGAGGAACGTGCGGCTCACGCTGCCCACCGTGGACTTCGTCGAGCTCCAGAGCCAGAGCGACCTGGGCGACATCTCTCCGAACGGCACCTCCGTCTTCGGGCTGCGCTTCGCGCCCCCGGCCGGGCTCCCCAGCCAGACCATCCGCCAGCCCCTGCTGGAGGTCCGGTCCGACAACGTTCCGACCATCTACATCAACGCCGGGATCACCATCACGACGAGCCGCGAGGGCAGCCTGACCTTCAACGTGATCAACGCCGACAAGCCCAAGGATCCCGTGACGGGCCAGGGAGTGGGGGTGCCCAACGCATTGGTCGTCCTCAACAGCAACGACATCTCGGGCCTCACCTTCCGCGCCACCGCGGACCTCAACGGCGTCGCCCGCTTCGAGGACATCCCGGCCGGGGACTACTCCTGGAACGCCCAGTCTTCGGGATTCCTTCCCGACTCCGGGATCCAGCGCGTGGAGCCCGGGCTGACGCAGACCGTGGTGTCCCTGCTCCGGACGGCCACCGTGACCTACGAGTGGAGCGTCACTCCGACGACCATCGTGGACGAATACGTCATCACCCTCAACGCCACCTTCAAGACCGACGTGCCCGCGCCCGTCATCGAGGTCACGCCCACGTCCTTCGAGCTCTACCAGGAGGGAGGGCAGACCTCGTACGTGCAGTTCACCATCACCAACAAGGGGTTGGTCTCGGCCTTCGACGTGGACCTCTCCGGCTTCCAGTCGGACGGGGCCATCCAGCTCGAGCCGGCCTTCACCCACATCGCGGAGCTCAAGGCGCAGGAGTCCGTGGTCGTGCCGGTCAAGGTAAACCTGGTATCCGCGTCCTGCCACAACGCCGCCATCCGGATCATCTACTACTACCTGTGCGCTTTCGGCGTGCCCGTGTCCGCCAACGCCCCGGGCGTCGGCTTCACGGCCGGGACGAGCTGCGGCAGCTCCAGCCCGGGACGGGTCGTCCATAGGGGAGGAGGAGGAGGAGGAGGGGGCGGCGGGAGCGGCGGAGGCGGAGGCGGCGTGTGGGGCCACACTCCGCCCTCGGTGCCCTTCTACTGCGGGGATACCCCGCCCGACGAGACGAACAAGGCCTTGGACGACTGCCTCTGCGACGGCATCGGCTGCGCCGACATAGACTGGGAAGAGATGTTGGAGGAGGCTTTCATAGAGCCGTTCGGCGGGAATTGGATATACGAAGGCCCGGAAATGCTGACCAGGCCGATGGATCCGAGCTTGATGGACTCCCTGAAATTCATACCCATGTTCAACTCCAAGATACTGAAGGAGGCCGAGAATCTCCTGGGCTCCGGCCTCGGGGCCGGCTGGTCGCACAACTTCAACTCGGCCGTCTTCATGGGTGATTCCGGAGCCATGACCTACGTCAACCCCGGCGGGGGCCAGAAGCTCTTCCAGCCGGCGGTGGGCGGCAAGGTCTTCGTGCCTCCCCTCGGGGCGTCCGACGCGATGTCCGTGGTCCAGACCGCGCCGGACGGGACGCCCGAGATACTGGAGCTGACCCGTCCCAACGGCCAGGCCACGCGCTTCGACAAGTCGGGGACCAAGTTCCGGCCGACCCTGATAACGAGCGCGAACGGCAGCTCGACCGAGCTCGCGTATTCGGCCGGCAAGCTCATCGAGGCCAGGGGCTCGTCCGGGGACTCCCTCAGCTTCGAATACGACACGCAGGACAGGCTGCATCGGGTAGCCACTTCCGACGGCAGAGCCCAAACGTTCGACTACGGCTCGAACGGGGACATGTTGGCCATCACCACCCCGGAAGGCCGCGAGGACACGTTCGGCTACGACACCGACCACAGGATGACATCGATCGCCAAAGGCTGGGGCGGAAGGAGCATGGCGGTCGCCTACGACAGCGCGGGCCGGGTGAGCTCGCTGGCGGACTCCGCGGGAAGCACCCTGTATTCGGTCTCCTACGACACGGCGGCGTCCAAGACGGTGACCACCGACGCCTCCGGGAACCAGAAGACCTTCGAATACGTCGAGAAGAGCGGCAGGAAGGCGCTGGCGAGCGTAACGGGCGATTCGGCCTGGCAGCCGCAGGTGGTCTACGACGACCAGCTCAACAAGACCGCCATAACGGGCCCCTCGGGCAGCACCACGCGGTTCACCTATGACACGCGAGGCAACGTCACGTCGGCCACCGATCCCAAAGGTGGGCTCACGCGGTACACTTACGAGCCGGACCGCAACAGGCTGACGAGCATCACCGACCCCAAGGGGAACAAGACGGCCCTCGTCTACGACAGCCGGGGGAGCTTGAGGAAGGTGGAGAACGCCCTGGGCAGCATCAAGGAGATAGCATACGACGAGGGCGGCCGACCCGTTTCGCATTGGGACGCGAACCGGAACCGGACCGACTTCACATACGATCCGCAAGGGCAGCTGAGCTCGATGACGGACCCTCTCGGCGAAAAGGTGGTATTGATACGCGACACGCTCGGACGGGTCACGGAGGCCATCGACAACGCCGGGAAGGCGACCAAGACGACCTACAGCGAGTTCGGGGGAGTAACCTCCGTGACGGACGCTCGCGGCAACGTCACCCGGTTCGGTTACGATTTCGCGGCAGGCAGGCCCATCCTCACCGAGATCACCGACCCCCGGGACAAGGTCACCCGCTTCGGCCACGACTCGCGGGGCCGGCGCACCTGGACCACCAACCCCCTGGGCCAAGGCGAAAGCCTCACCTACGACGAGACCGGCGCCCTGACCTCGGCGACGAACGCCCGCGGGCAGTCCGTCTCTTTCGAGTACGACCAGCGCGACCGCATCACGGCCCAGCGGAGACCGGAGGGAGACACCATCCTCGAATACAACGCCGGGGGCAAGCTGACGCGGGCCTCCGGACCGGATTCGACCGCGAACAAAACCTACGACTCGGCGGGCCTGCGGGCCGGCATGCAGGAGACCCTGCCCGGCGGCTTGAGCGTCTCGCTTTCCTACAGCTACGACGCGAACGGGAACCGCACCGGCTTGACCACTCCGTGGGGAACGTATTCCTACTCCTACAACGCCCTCGACCGGCTGACCTCGATCACCAATCCCTATGGCCAGACCGTCCTCTTCACCTACGACAGCCGGGACAAGAGGACGAGCATCGAGCTCCCCAACGGGACCGCGACCAACTACTCCTACGACGCCGGAGGACGCATCCGCCAGATCCTGCACCGGAAAGGGACCACGGCCCTGGCGTTCGCCGAGTACGGCTACGACAACGCGGGCAACCGGGTCAGCCTGCGGGACACTTCGGGGACGCATGGCTTCAGCTACGACGAGATCCACCGCCTGACCTCGGCGTCCCACCCCGCGGACACGCAGCTGCCCTTCTTGAACGAGACCTTCGCCTACGACGCCGCGGGCAACCGCGTGGCCGACGCGCGGGGGTCCGGCTACCTCTACGACGACGCGAACCGCAACCTCCAGGACGCCGAGTTCGACTACAGCTACGACGCGAGCGGCAACCTGACCCGGAAGACGAGCCGGTCCGGGGGAGGCTCCACCAACTACTCCCACGACAGCCAGGACCGGCTCACGCGGATCGAGCTGCCCGACGGGACCGTCATATCCTACCGCTACGACGTCTTCGGTCGAAGATCCGAAAGGACCGTGACCCGGGGGACGGATACGGAGATCTCCCGGTACGTGTACGATGGGGCCGACATCCTGGCCATCCTCGACGGCGACAATCAGCTCGAGGCCTTGTTCACGTATATCCATGGCGGCGAGCAGCCGCTCATCATGCGCAGGGGCGGACAGGACTTCTTCTACCATCTCGACGGTCTCCACAGCCCCGTGGCCCTGACCAACGCCCAGGGGGACGTGGTGGAGCGTGTGTTCTACGACGCTTTCGGGAGAGCCGTGTTCCACGACGAGGCGTCCGGGAACGTCTCGGCCGCGTCGACGGTCGGCAACCCCTTCGCCTTCACCGGACGCGAGCTGGAGGCAGACGCGGGCATCTACTACTATCGGGAACGATACTATGACCCGAACATCGGGCGATTCATCCAGGAAGACATGGTATTCTTCACCAACCCCTACGCCTACGTATTCAATAATCCCCTCGGCTGGACGGATTCGTTTGGATTGATGCCCGGACCCGAGGAAGCGTTAAACGGAGTTTTCGACGAACGCACGACGAAAGAGTTCCTCAGGGAGGCTAGTCAGGATGTCGGCGGCGCCGAGGGATTGAAAGAGGTCGCAAAGAAGGCGTATGCAGCGCACGGAGGCAACATGAAATACGATTTCATGAAGAAGGCCAACTACAAGGATCTCAAGTTTACGGTCAATGGCCAAGAGCTCACCGCAGGACAGTTCGGCAATTACATCGCGGGGTACGCGTGCACCTATGCTTATGGTAACGCTGGCTACTTGGGCGCGCAGGAGGCAGGTGAGATATTCCACGTCAGCAAGCTATGGACCAATACGCTTTCGCATCTCCCTTTCGTCGGTAAGTATTTCTATGACCCAGACGCGGTGGATGCAAAATTCGAAATACATTATGCCAATGGCTTCTTTTGGATAGATGATGCGGACAGCGTCACGTACGTCGACGAGGGCAGGAGAGACGCCTTCGCTGACCGCTATAGGGAACTGTTCTGCCATTGACGAAGTTTTGAGCCGAAGACGCTTATGATGATGCGAACGGAAACCGGGATCCGGACGACCTTGGCAGGTCTGCTCCTGCTGGCGGCCTGCGCCGCCGCGCTGGCCGCGGAGGAGCCCAAGGCGGAGAAGCCCGCGGCGGGGGTCCCGGCCATCTCCGCGGACAACGTCCGCGCGGCGATGCTGGATCCCGAGGACGACACGCTGGCGCTCATCGACGTGCGGGCCCCGGCCGCTTTCGTGACGCGGCGGATCGAGGGGGCGGTGAACATCCCGTACACCGTGATCCGGGACGCGGAGCTGCCGGACAAGGAGCTTTTGGTGCTCTACTGCCCCGGGGGTACCTGCCGCCTGAGCGAGGACACGGCCGAGGCTCTGTGGAAGGCTGGGCGCAAGAACGTACGCGTGCTGGAGGGCGGGCTGACGGAATGGGTGAAGCGCGGCTACCCTCTGGTGTCTGGTCCGGCGGACGCTCCCAAAGGATTCGAGCAGGAGAAGGTGCCCCGGATCTCGCCGATGAAGCTGCGCGAGCGACTGGAGGCCGGGGAGGTGCGCGTCCTGGACTCGCGGCCGTGGCGGCATTTCAAGGCAGGGCATCTTCCGGGGGCGCTGAACGTGCCGTTGGAGGAGATCCAGGCGCGGCTGCACAAGTTTTCCTATACGGAGCCCTGGGTGGTCTACGACCGACTGCCCGATCGCGGGCGCAAGGCCGCGCGGATGCTCAAGGACGAGGGCTTCGACGTGATCGAGCTCTCCGGCGGTCTGGCGGTGTGGGGCTCGCTGGGCTATCCCGTTGAGGTGGGCGCGGGGGTCGAGGACAGTCTTGATGTCAACTAGGACGAGGAGGGGCGTGCTGAGGCTGGCGGCGTCGCTGTTGGCGGCGTACGCGCTGCTTCTGGCCGCCCGGGCGGCGGCGCAGACGATCTGCGCGGTGGTGAAGCTGGAGATCATCCAGGAGGCCACGCTGGAGCGCGAGGCGTTCGACGCGCGGCTGGCGCTCAACAACAACCTTCCCGACGACCCGATCCAGAACCTTCAGGTGGAGGTGCTCATCCGCGACGAGGCGGGCGAGCCGGCGGAGGGGCTGTTCTTCGTGAAGGTGAGCGATCTGGAGAACGTGAACGCGGTGGACGGGACGGGGATCGTGCAGCCGCAGACGCAGGGCGTGATCCACTTCCTGATCATCCCCTCCACTGGGGCCGGGGGGGTGAACCCGGCGGGGCTGCGCTACGCGGTGAGCGCGCGGATCTCGTATCTGGCGCTGGGCGTTCCGCAGGAGGAGACGACGTTCGACGATTTCATCACGGTCAAGCCGCAGCCCTCGATCCGCCTGGAGTACGTGCTCCCCTTCGAGGTGTTCGGCGACGAGCCGCTGACGCCGGAGGTGGAGCCGATCGAGCCGTTCTTCCTGGGCGTGCGCGTCAACAACGTGGGCTACGGCACCGCCCGGAAATTCAAGATCGAGTCGGGCCAGCCGAAGATCGTGGAGAACAAGCTGGGCCTGCTCATCGACTTCAAGCTGATCGGGACCTACGTGGGCACCGAGACCGTCCCGAACACCCTGCTGATCCCGTTCGGCGACATCGAGCCGAACAAGGCGAAGCCGGCGGCGTGGATCATGACGACGTCGCTTTCGGGGAGGTTCATCGAGTTCACGGCCTCGTTCTCCCACGCCGCGGAGCTGGGCGGGCAGCTGACGTCCTTGATCGAGAGCGTGACGACCCACACGCTTATAAAGGACGTCCTGGTGGACTTCCCGGGCCGGGACGACCAGTTCGACATGCTGGTGAACACCACGACCCCGCGGTCCGTGATGGAGGAGTGGTTCGACCAGGGCCGTGAGGCGGAGCCGGACGTGATCCTCGAGTCCGACCAATCGGAGCCGATCCCGGTGGTGAACGTGGCCTCGGAGCTGGTGGGGGCCTTGTCCGGGCCGAGCCCGGTATTGAAGCTGCGCCTGCTCGACGCGGTGGGCGGGAATCAGTTCGTGCACACCTCGGCCCCGGCGCCGCTCTACAGCGGCCGGGCGGTGCCGCTGGTCAGCGTGACGCGACCGGACGGCCGGGGGCTCAATCCTCGCAACGTATGGATCGCCAAGCACTTCAACAAGAACAGCCGGAGCCTGAGCTACCGCCTGCACATCCTCGATTTCGACGTGGCGCCCGGGGACTACACGGTGAACTTCGACCAGCGGGCATTGGACGAGCCGCCGGGCACGGTCGACGATCTGTCGGCGCGGACGGCGTCGGAAGGCGGGCAGCTCGCGCTCGATTGGACGTCGCCGGGCGAGGACGGCGATGAGGGCGACATCTTCGGCGGGCGTTACATGTTCCAGCGGGAGGAGGACCCGGAGGCCGTCTTCGAGCCCTCCTCGGCGCAGATGAACTTCTCCACGGCCACGTCGGTCGGCGACCCGCAGACCTACGTCCTGCGGGACCTCATCGGGAACACCACCTATTACGTCCGCCTGTTCACGCAGGACACGGGCGGCGGCATGTCCGAGATGTCGAACGCGGCCGCGGGCTACACGCGGCCCAACTCCATGCGCGCCTTCCAGACCGTCGCGCTTGGTCCGGGCTCGCTGAAGGTGGACTGGACGCCGGGCAACAACCGCCTGCCGGCCGAGACGCAGGTGCTGCTGAGCGACCCCCAGGGGAACGTGGTGGCCAGCTCGCCCTTCTTCGATCCCTTTACCTCGCAATTCACGTTCACCGGGCTTCCCCCCAACACGCCGCTCGTGGTGTCCGGCTTGGCGAAGAACCCCGAAACGGGCGTGGAGTCGCTAAGCCACGACTCGGCTTCCGGGCTCACGGCCGCGGCCATCCCCGAGCCCGGCGAGCTCACCGAGCCGACGGTGCGCGGATTCAGGGCCGCTTGGGCCTCCGGAGGCAATCCTGAGGGCACCTTGTACCAGGCGCAGGCTTCCGTCTCGCCCGATTTCTCCCCCCTGGCCGCATCCTCCACCACGCTGAGCCTGGAGTCCTCGTTCACGACTCTGGCTCCGCGCACCACCTATTATGTGCGGGTGCAGGCTTTGAACCAGAGCGGCGCCGGCTCCGGCTTCTCGCTCCTGGGCTACATCTTCACGCCCGACTACCTGGCCCCGGCTCCGGGCGAGCCTCCCCTGACGGCGGAGGCGCCGGCCTCGCTGAGGGCCCGCTGGACGGCCAACGGCAATCCGCCGGGCGCGGTCTATCGGGCCGAGATCTCGGGCGACCCGGGATTCTCGTCGGTGCTGGCCTCCAGCGAGACCAAGAACCTGAGCGCCGCGTTCGAAAACCTGGACGCCAACGTCCTGCACTACGCCCGCGTGGCCGTGTTCCTCGGATCCATCTCCGATTTCAGCGACTTCACGGACCTAGGCTCCGCGCACACGCTGGCCGTCCCGCCCGCTCCGCCGGCCGAGACCGCGGCCTTCACGAATGTTTCGCAGACCGGCCTCACGCTCAATTGGGCCCCGGGCACCGAGGAGGGCGGGTACAATCCGGATGGCACCCTCTACTCGGTCGAGCTCGCCACGTCGGACTTCCCGACGATCACGCAAGTGGCCGCGGCCTCCGCGACCTACGCCCTGAGCGCTCTCTTCGAGGGCCTGTATTCGACCCACACGTACCACGCCCGCGTCAGGGCTGAGAACGCCGCCGGCATCCACACGGACTTCCTGCCGCTTGGGAGCGCGCCGCCCACGGTGTCCATCCTCAACGGCTTGGACGGCTCGTCCGTCAACGCCTCCTCTATGGAGGCGGCGGTATCCTTCAGCGGCGAAGGCTCCGCCCAGAGTCTGGCGGTCAGCCTGGACGGCGAGCCGGTGGTCGGCCAGGTATTCTCAAGCAGCGCGGCCTTCGCGCTGTCGGGGCTCGCCGGGGGCGCGCACACCCTCACCGCGGCGGTCGAGGACGTCACCGGCGCCGCGGCCTCGGACTCGGCCGCGTTTACCGTTGCCGACGCGGACGAGGACGCGATTCCCGACGCCGACGACAACTGCCCGGCCGCGGCCAACACCGAGCAGGAGGACGGCGACTCGGACTCGCTTGGCGACGCCTGCGACAACTGCCCGACGATCGCCAACGCGGATCAGGCGGATGTGGACGAAGACGGGACGGGCGACCTGTGCGATTGCGGCGAGGACGGGCAGTGCACCGCGGAGCAATGGTGTGAGGAAGTGGCGGGAACGGAAGATCCGGACTGCAACGCGGCGCCGGTCCTGGCCGAGCTCCCGGACCTAACCGTGGACGAGGACAACGCCCTCCATCCGGGGCCCAGCGATCTGCGCGAGTTTGTTACCGACGACTCTCCGATGGAGACTCTCGAGTTTCGGATCGTCAATATGGCCGAGGTCATCGACGCGCTCGGGCTCTCGGACGGCTCGACCGGCGGAGAGGCGGATATCCCGACAGCGACCCTCGGCGAGGACCCGGACAGCGGCGCATTCGCCCTGCGCGGGAACGAGCAGGCCCACGACAACACCGTGCACGTACATCCGAGACGGGAGTTCTCCGGCTCGGCCGTGGTGACCATCGAGGTCCGGGACGATAAAGGGGAAGTGTCCGAGCCGCGGTCCTTCACCGTGACGATCAATACGGTCGACGACCCGCCGACCGCCCACGGCCAGGAGGTCGTGACCAACGAGGACGAGGCGGCCGCGATAACGCTCACGGCCTCGGACATCGATTCCCAGACGCTCGGCTATACGGTCCTGACCGGGCCCGAGAAAGGGGAGCTCACCGGCACTGCTCCGGAGCTCACCTACACCCCCGCGGAGAACGCGAACGGCTCGGACAGCTTCACCTTCAAGGCCAGCGACGGGACGACCGATTCCGACGGAGCGACCGTGACGATCACGATCACGCCGGTCAACGACGCGCCCGTGGCCGCCGACGACGCCGACACGATCGATGAGGACGCCT
>JBDREN010000037.1:0-50802 GCA_043819795.1 Elusimicrobiota bacterium | reverse complement strand
AACTGCGTCGGCGTCAGGGTGCGGCGACCCGGCAGGGGAGCCGTGCCCGGCGCCCTCGGTAACGGCGTCGGCGTCAGGGTGCGGCGACCCGGCAGGGGAGCCGTGCCCGGCGCCCTCGGGATTTGCGTCGTCATCAGGGTGGGGCGGGCCCTGCCTCCGCAGAAACCGGCGCATCCGCATCCGCTGCCGCTTCAGGACCCGCTTCGCCTCCCGCGACCGATCCCGGGCCCGGAGGGTGCCCTTGCTATCCGACATCCGCTGCGCCCGCTTGAGGGAGTAGCGCGCCCGGCGCACGGCGTTGAGCTGGCTCCGTACACTCCGCTTGAGCTCGCCGTAGCCCGGCGATACCTCTCCGCGCTCGACCGCCGCCCGCAATTGGTCGCGGCTGACGCGCGAGGCGGCCTTGACCTGCTCCAGGCGCAGCTCGGCGGTCCGCGCGGCTTCCGCGTCCCCCTTCTCGCGGGCGCGCTTGAACGCGCGCTGCGCCCGCCTCACCGCGTTCCGATCGCGCCGGACGCGATCCTCGAGCTCCGCCTCCACGGGAAGCTCACGAGGAGGCGCCACGCGGGACGCCCCTGCCTCGGACGCGGCGCCAGCCTGGGGGGCCGCCAAGAGCAGCCCAAGCAGCAACGCCGGTATCGCGGGCACTATCGCGTCTCCTCCGCGCCCTTGAGCGGCCGCGCCTCGAGCGGCGCTGCCGACGTGAGGCGGTCCCCTCGGAGCGCCGAGCGCTCAGGGATCGAGTCAGCCACGCGGCGCAGAGCGTCGAGACCCACGCGGCCGATCAGCACGAACCGCTCGTCCGCCCCCCATTCGAGGATCTTGCCGTCGGGCCATAGCGCCACTCGGCCCGTGCCGGCCCGCAGGCGCACCTTGCGGGCCGGCTCCGCCGCGACCGAAGCGGCGAAGCTCAGGCGCGCCCGCTTCGGTGCCTGGAACAAAGACAGGACGTCTATTCCGTCAGAGTAGCGGTAGTGCAGGATCGTCGCTCCCTTATGGGCCAGGAGGTTGACGCTCTCGAACACGTAGCCCGGCGGCAGCCACTTCGGGAGCCGCGGCCGCATGGCGGTGGCCGACGCCGCCTCCTCCAGGTCGAGGTAGTCGGGCGCGAGCCGGCTGGGCTCGACCCGGACGCGCGGCGGGGGGTGGAACGCGAAGACGCCATCCTCGACTCTCTCCGGGAACCGGATCCGGGCGAAGCTGATGCGCGACGACTCGGTCCCGTCGGGACGCAGCGCAGCCCGCTGCAGGACGACGCCGTGCTCGCGGTCGACCCAGAGCCTGCGGACCACGCGGTCCTCCCGGCGCGAGCGGACTTCGAGCACCCGGCACAGGCGTCCGGCGATCCGCTCGCTTTCCGTGAGCCGGAAGACATAGTTTTCGACGAGCAGTGCGTACTCCTCGTCGGGGTCGAGGAGCTTGTAATCGGGATCGGCCGGCTCGCCCCTCCAGGCCGCGCCGCGCCGGCGGTCGTAGACCCATTCGGTCTCGCCGTCCGAGACGATCAGGAGGACCGGAAAGCCGAGACGGTCGACGATCTCGCGGCGGTAGCGGGCCGGGGGCGAGAAAGTGACCAGCAGCCGCCGGACGCTCTCGCGGTCGCCGTGCCGCGTCACGACCGAGACCTCTCCCTCGTAGGGGACCCGGGGGCTGTCGAGGCTCATCGCGAGCACGGCCAGCGCCTCGGCGTCTTGCCGCTGACCCGCGCCCGATGAGACGGGACAGAAGGCCGCCGCGGACACGAAGACGAGGACCGCGATCATTTTTCTAATAGACATCGCGCTCCTCGGCGCCCGCGGCGGCGAGCTGGCGCGGCAAATCGGTCAGGATCTTGTCGGCCGGCGCCAGCGGCACCGTGAGCGCGTACTGATTGTGCGCCGCCATGAGCAGGTCGGCGGGGAGGTCCAGCCGCGGCATCAGCATGCCTGAACCGCGCGCCCAAAAGAACAGCGCCACGCTGGCGACCGCGGCGAACGAAAGCGCCGAGACCGGGTGGGCCAGCCCCGCTCGGACCTCCCGGACCACGGTCCGCCAGAACCCGCCGGCCTCCGGGGTCGCGGCGGGGCCGCGGCGCGGAGCGGAACCCTTCCATGCCTGGGCCCCGCGGCCAAGGGGACGCGGGGCCAGCGAGCCCAGGACTGCACGGAGGTCGGAAGGCATCGCGGGGACGGGCAGGGCCCTCAACGAAGCCTTCCCGGTCCGGAGGGTACGAAGCGTCAGACGGCAGCGCGCGCATCCATCGAGATGCGTCTTCACGAGCCCCGCCTCGCCGGGGGCCGCTTCCCCGTCGATATAGGCGGAAAGGGATTCGAACTCGGGACAGTTCACTGTCTGGCTCCGATCCTGCCGGCCATGCGCCGCCGGAACGCACGGCGGGCCCGGCTCACCCGCGAGCGCACGGTGCCGACCGGGACCTCTAGCACGCGAGCGATTTCCTCATAACCAAGGCCCTCCATGTCGCAGAGGGTGAGCACGGCGCGATGCTCGTGGCTGAGGCCGTCGAGCGTCTCCCTGACGAGCCCGGCCGACTCCCGGCGCTCCAGGGCGTCGAGGACGGCTTCCTCGTCGCCGGCGAGCAGATCCCCGTACGTGGCGCCATCCTCGGAAACGCCCTCCGGCGAGCGGTCCAGGGACACCGCGTGGCGGCGCTCGTAGCGTTTCCTGCTGTCGAGGAATACGTTCCGGAGGATGCGGAAGAACCAAGCGTCGAGCGAGCGGGACGCGTCGTAGCGGTCCCAGCTGCGCAGGACGCGGTAATAGGCCTCCTGCACCAGGTCCTTGGCCTCCTCGACGTTGCCCGAGAGGCGGTAGGCGAACTGGAAAGCCCGCTCCCCATAGTCCCGGACGAACTCCTCGAACCGCTCCGCCGCCCCGGATTGCTCCAAGAGACACCCCTCTAGTACGACCGAGCCCGGCCGCTGGTTCCCCCGATTTTGACATTAATCCCGACACCCCTTCAATGACAGCGACCCGGCAGGGGAGCCGTGCCCGGCGCCCTCGACAACTGCGTTGGCGTCAGGGTGCAGCGACCCGGCAGGGGAGCCATGCCCGGCGCCCTCGGGAGCTGCGGCGGCGGCCCGGACGGGGGACCCCCTCCCGCACGTACGATCGGGGCCCGCCATTGGTTCCATTGTATTTTTGTTAGAATAAAGAGATTTGAAGGAGATCATGATCCTTTCGGTACACCAGTGCGGCCCATCTTCCTCTCCCTAGGCCGGATAGACCTGCTGGCCGGCCCGGTCTTCGCGGGCCTGAGCGCCGCCGTTGCTTACTTATACTTCCGCCGCTACCGCTCCCACGCCGGGCTCTCGGTCGAGGAGTTCTGGAACCTCATGCTGCCTCTCTCGATCGCCGTGATGGCGTCCGGCGTCGTCGTCTACTTCTTCCTATACAGCGGGGGCTTCGAGCGGAACCTGGCCTATGTGATCGAGCGCGGCAGGATCCGGGGCGGAGCCTTCTACGGCAACCTCGGGGGGGCGGCGCTCACACTGTACATCTTCGCACGTTGGCGGGGTCTCTCGTTCCGCCGCCTGGCCGATCTCCTCGGCGGCGCCGCGCCGCTGGCGCTCTCGCTCATGCGCCTCGGCTGCATCCAGCACGGGTGCTGCTTCGGCAAGCCCACCAGCCTGCCTTGGGGCATAGTCTTCACGCACCCCCGCTGCGGCGTGCGCCGCTCCTGGCTCGGCACCCCGCTGCACCCGAGCCAGCTCTACGAAGCCCTCGGCTGCCTGGCGATATTCGCGGTCGTCCACTTCGTCGTCTTCCGCCGGATACGGGACGGGAAGCTGCCGCCCGGCAGCGCCTTCCTGGCCTCCGCGGTCCTCTACGGCGTCCTCCGGTTCCTGCTGGACTTCGTGCGCGGCAGCGACCCGGGCGTGCTCCGGCCGCTCGGCCTCACGACGGCGCAGCTCATGGCGCTCGCGACCTTCGCCGGGGCGGCCTACCTCTACCGACGGTGGCGGCATGCGCCCGGAGCCTGAGCGCCGCGCTCCGGACTACGACGCCATCATCGTCGGCGGAGGCCCGGCCGGGGCGACCGCCGCCCTGGGCTTGGTCGGCGGGGGATTGAGTATCCTCCTGCTCGACAAGGCGGTCTTCCCGCGCGACAAGCCTTGCGGAGGGGGGATCAGCATGCGGCTGACCGAACGCTTCCCGCATGTCCGTGAAGGCCTCGAGTCCATCCCCGTCCATCACGTCCATAAGGTCCACCTGCAGGCCCCCGACGGCTCGTCCCTCATGGAAGAGCGGCCGGACCCCCTGTACCTCATGATCCGGCGCCGCGAGTTCGACGCGATGCTCCTGCGCCTGGCCACCGAGCGCGGGCTGGAGGTGTTGGAAGGAGCGCGCGTGACGCGCCTCAAAGTCGCGCCCGGCCACGCCGAGGTCCGCACCGACCGGGGCGACGTCCTCCGCGCCAAGCTCGTCATAGGCGCCGACGGCGTCAACAGCGTGGTGGCCAAGGACGCGGGCCTCAACCCCGGGTGGCCGCAAGACTCGATCGCTGTCGACATGATGGAGGAGACCCCCTACGCGAGCCTCCAGGTCCGTGACAAAGACGCCATGTACGTCTTCTACGGCGTCGGCCACATGCACGGCTACGGCTATGTCTTCCCTAAGGCGGACCATCTCAATCTCGGGCTCGGCATCCTGATCTCGGACTACAAGGCCCGGGCGAACGGCACCCCCTACGCGGGGCACCTCCGCTTCCTCGACGGCCTCGCGAAGTCGGGGATCGTCCGCGGGTCCTCCGAGCGCGGGAACTTCCGCGGCTACAGGATCCCGGTGGGCGGCGCCCTGGAGAGGACTTACGCCGACCGGGTGCTCCTATGCGGCGACGCCGCGGGCTTCGTGAACGCGTTCACGGGCGAAGGCATCTACTTCGCGATGGCGAGCGGCGAGCACGCCGCCCGCGCCGCGCTCGGCGCGTTGGAGCGCGGCCGGTTCGACGCCGGCGCCCTCGCCGGGTACCAGCGACTCTGGCGGGACGAGTTCGGACGGGAGCTCGAGCAATCGGTGACGGTCCAGCGCATCCTCTTCGAGGACCCCGGCCGCATCAACCTCATCGTGCGCTCCGCAAGGGAGAACGCGGCGCTGCGAGCCCTGCTCACCGATTACGCGACGGGGCGGGTCGATTTCCGGGCCGCGAAGCGGAGGTTGATGGCCCATTTCCTGCCATTCTATGTGAGGCACAAGCTGGGCAAATGGGCGACACGACTGCGCGCCGCGGTCCGATGAAGCCGGACCGGACTCGGCTCCTCTACGGCCTTGGGCTGCTGGCCCTGATAGCGACGGTCGCCATAGCCCGGCATGATCTGTTCCTCTTGGCCCTGGAGACCACGCTCCGCCAGATGCGGCGGGGGGGGACCGTCCGGCTGAAGCTGCTCGGGGAGATCGTCCTCTTCGGAGGCTTCCTGCTGCTTACCCTTCGCGTCATCCCGGCCGGGATCCGGCCGGCCCGCGACCTCGCCCTCTTCCTCGCCGCCTCCGTTGCGGGCTACGCGGTGGAGGCCTGGGGCACCCGCACAGGCCTTTGGTCGTACTACACGGGCGAGGCGCCTCCGCTGTGGATCGTCCCCGGCTGGCCCCTCGGCGCGCTCATCTTCGACCGCGTGGCTCCGCGCGCCCGGGAGGCGTTCTCCCGGCGCATCCCCGAGCGCTGGCAGGTCGTCGGATACTGGGCGCTGGCCGCCGCGGCCTTGCTCGCCTTTTTGCGCTTCTCCGTCCCGGCCATGGGTCATCCGGGGACATGGGCGGTCTTCGCCGCGCTGGCCGCGGCTTTCGTCTGCGGCCGGGAACCCAAACGGGACTTCTGGCTGATCGTGACCGGGATGGTCTACGTCTTCTTCGCCGACTTCTGGGGGACCACGAACAACTGCTGGCGCTACTACATCCAGGACCACCGTTCGTTCGGGTCGCTCATCACGGGGGTGGGATTCGGGATGCTGTTCGATACGGCGGTGATACTGGCCTCCATGCGAGTGGCCGGGAGGATCGCCCCGGGCTCCGCCCGGCCGCATGAGGACCGCAAGCGCCCCTCCGCTTCGCCCGACACATAGGGCCTATACCGCATAGGTCTTTAGTCCCTTGTTCTCTGGGCCTTCCAGGGGCATTTTATGGGCAGGGAATGGCGAAAGCCAGGGAGTTGCGATTATGAAAGCAGGATTTGTCCGCACGCTGGTCGTCGTATTCGTCCTGACGTCTCTGGGAGCGCTGTCCATGTCCCCCAAGATCGGATATGGAGACACCAGCCTGCCCGCGGGCATAGCGGAGATCATTCCCGCGAGCACGACTAGCTACAGCGACGGCACACCTCAGGAGCCTTTTGACCCGGGGGACATCGGGCCGGCCGAGCCGGCGTATGACGGGACCGACGGGACGCCCCAGGAGCCCGCCGACGACGGCGGGACCTATTCCCAGGGCTACCAAGACGGCCACAACGAGGGCTATGAGGACGGCAAATCGCAGGAGCAGGCGGCGATCGACGGGGCTTCCGAAGGGGACGACGGCGGCGGCGGCTGCTGCGGCTGAGGAGCTATGATGAACATTCACCTGACGAAAGTGTTGGCCGTAACGTTCTGCGTTGCGGCATTGGGGATGCTGTCCATCACCCCGCGCGTCGGATTCGGGCAGACGAGCGGCGACTACAAAGACGGCTACGACCAGGGCTACGAAGAGGGCAAGGCCAAGGGCGAGCAGGCCGCCAAAGACAGCGCCCCCGCGGAGGACTCGAAGGAAGAGGAGGGCGGCGGCTGCTGCGGCGGCATGTGAGCCGGGGGTAGTCGCTCCCTGGGGCGACGCTTAGCGCCGGGCGCGCAGGTCAGCGCGTCCGGCGCGAGCTTTTCCGCCCGGACGTCGTGCTCATGGACGCCGCGCCCGCGGGGTTGAGATCCGTGCCGAGACTGGTAAGGGCGCTCAGGTCGGCGCCGGGGGGGACGGCCCGGGTCACCATCTTGCCCATGTTGGGCATCATCCAGTTCGTCCAGTCGGCGACGAACTTCGACACCTTCTTGTCGGTCGTGAAAAACCGGACGATCTCGTCGTAGAGCGGCTTCGGGGGCTTTTGCTTCATCGCCTCGCTCGACATGCCGAGCGCGACCTTCCAGACGTCGACGTCGAGCGAGTATTTCCGGATCAGCCTTCTGACCTCGGGAAGAGCGATCGCGCCCCGGACGAAGTCGTAGGCGTTGCGGTCCTTCAGGTATTGTTCCCTCAGGGCCATGTAGCGGGGCAGCTTGCCGAAGGCCCGGTCCACCTCTCGGACGACGGCGTGTTTCTTGTGGTACCGTTTCGTGATCCTGCTAAGCCGCTTCACCTCCTTCCGGATCATAGGGTCGTACTTCTTGATCATCTCCTCTTCGCGTTCTCGCTCGAACCGCCCGTCGCCCTTACGGTCCTTCCGGTACGCCCCGCCGGTCTCCGGGACGAACCCCGCCAAGCCGGGGCCCCGCGCCGAGCCCCCCATACGCTCCTGGCTCCGCTTCTCGAAACGAGAGACGTACTCGTCCCCCGGTCTGGAGGACGCCTCCTCCGGAGCTTCGGCGAGATTGAACGCGGAGTACTGGTCGGGCGCCGTCTGGGGCTCTTCCCCGCGCCGGCTGACGAAGAACCACACCAGGACGCTCAGAACGATGATAGGGAATAAAGCCAGCAACCAGTTGATGCCGGAACCGCGCCGAGGCGGTGGATTTGTCATGATGGCCTCTACCTAAAGTTTAACACCAGACACCAGTCGTGTCAAGGAACCGACCCCCCGACGGGACGGCCAGACGCTCAGCCCGACGAGAACGGCGAGCATGAGCGCGGCCAGATGGTAGAACAGCCGCCCGATCCTCATATGGGGGGTCGCCGCGTCCATCAGGGGGACCTTCACCGCGAAATAACCGCGGGCGTCGACCGGCAGGCTCCGGACCAGGCGGCCCGCCGGGTCCACATAGCAGCTGATCCCGGAGGTCACGGAGCGCAGCAGCGCCCTCCGGCTCTCGATGGCGCGCAGCACGCTGAACCCCAGATGCTGCTTGTTCCCGGCACCGCCGCCGAGCCAGGCGTCGCTCGAAAGCGCGACCAGCAGCCCGGCTCCCTGCCGCGCGTAGGCGCGCGCGCTGTAAGGAAGCACCTCCTCGTAACAGATGTACACGCCCAGTTTGACACCGTTCTCGGCCTCCAGGATCCGTGCCGGGCCGCGCGAGAGGCGGATCATCCTGGTGCGCGCGAGCCGGTAGAGGAAGGGGAGCCTGCGGCCGAACGGGATATATTCGCTGAAGGGTGTGAGATAGCGCTTCCCGATGATCCCCGAGAACGTCCTGTCGGAACCCGTGAGGAAGGCGGCATAGTACGTCTTCCTGCGGCCGGAAACGGTCTTGCTCCGGGCATTCGAACCGAGGATCATAGGTACCGCATGCGCGATGTCCCGCTCGAGATAGCGGTCCAACGGCTTCCCGTCGACGGTCGGCCGCTTCCACCCCCGGTCCCCGGGCTCGAAGTCCAGCATCCTCTCGTAGGCGAACTGCGGCCAGACGACCAGGTCCAGGCCTCCGCTCTCGGAAAGGGCCCGCCCGACGAGGTCGTTGTACACGGCGATGTTCTCTCGGAAGAATTCCGGGGCATCCCGCTTCACGTACTCGATGGAGCCCTGCAGCACGGCGGCACGCACGGCCTTCCCCGATTGCAGGCGGCGCGCCGCCAAGGCGTCGGTCTGACGGACGCGGATCATCCCATAGACCGCGTTCAAGAGCGCCAGCGCGGTCATGAACACCAGCCAGCCCCAGCGGCGGACGGAGCGCCCCTCCACGGGACGCAGGGCGTAGAACAAGGAGGCGTTGAATCCCGCGATCAGCCAGATGACGCCGGCCGTGCCGAAGACCTCGATGATCTGCACCGCGGGCAGGCAGAAGAGCTGGGTGAGGGCGGCCGGGATCGGGCTGAAGAACGGGAAATAGGCCTCGACGCACACCAAAGCCGGCACGAACGCGACGGCCGTCGTGAGATCCTCGTTGAGGCCCAGCCGCCGGGAGAGACCGGGTGAGAGCCAGCGCGACGCGCATGCCGGCAGGGCGGCCATGAGTCCGTGGAAGACGCATAAGAGCACGTAGAGCGGCAGCGCCGCCGAAGCGGAAAGCCCCAGGAAGTCCGCCGTCGTATGGAAGAACCAGCGGAAGCCGATCAGCCAGCTCACGAGACCGAAGAGCCAGCCCCATAAGAAGGCCTCGCGCCAACGCCGGCCGCGGATCGCGTAGAGCAGAGGCGCATAGGCGGCCCAGATCAGGATGCCCCAAGCGCCGGGCTCGTAGGACAGCGCCAGCAGGACCGCTCCCAGGAGCACGGCCGCGAAACGACGGCCGGGGAAGTCGCTCGGACGGAGCAGCCGCTCCACGTCCTGAGGTCCGCTTACCCGGTAAGCATGACGCCCCCAGACGAACTCGCGCTTGAAGACCGAGACGGCGAAGCTGTAGAGATAGAGGAGCTGCAGCAAAGGCGCGCTGAGGGCCGCCAGGAGAGCGGGAAGGCGGAAAGCGGGGGGAAGTTCCCGGAAGCGGTCCGGCAGGCACGCGCGCAGGGCCATGAAGACCAGGAAGAGGCCGGCGGCGTCGACCGCCCACAGCACCGCCAGGAGGGTCCACGAGACCGGCGGGAAGAGCGCCCAGAGCAGGACATACGACTTGAACGCGGTCAGCAGAAGCCCCGGCACCCACATCCTCTTGAAATAGACGCGGAACATGGAGGTCCAGCGGACGGCCGCCTGGAGCAGGCCGCGCGCGTCCGAATCCTCGCGCGCGACGGGCACGGCGCGTCCCGAGAAACAGACCTTCTTGCCCGAACGGGCCGCCAAGGCGGAAAGCGAGAGGTCCTCCATCAAGGATCGGGACCAGAGCTCGGCGACCTTCCAGGCGTCGAAATCGCCGCGGCGGACGGCGAACGACTGCCCGCAGACCGTCCCGGTCAAGGCCAGGTATGGCATGCCCGCTCCCATGTAGACGAGCCGCAGCCAGGACCAGAAGCCGGCCCGGGGCGGCACCGGGAGCATGCAGGTCGTGGAGACGCCGACCGAAGGGTCCTCGAGGGGCGCCGCCATGGAAGCGATCCAGTCCCGGCGGACGCGCACGTCCGCGTCCGCGAACAGGAGCAGCTCGGTACCCGCCGGGACCCGCTCGAGCGCGAAGAGCAGGTCGCAGATCTTGCCGCTCGAGCGCTCCGGGGTCCTGCCGGACGCGAACAGGCGAAGGCCCTTCAGGGACCTGAGCCTCCGGTACGCCGGGTCCTCCGTCGACGGAGCCACGAGGATGTATTCGACCTCCCCCGCGTAGTCCTGCTCGAGCATGGAGCGGACATTGTCCTCAAGCCCCTGCAGATCGCCGGCGCACGGCACGAGCACGCTCACCCGGGGAGCCCAGGCGGAGGCGGGTCGATCCCGCTCCGCGCGCAGCCTCAGAAAGAAGTAGACGACGACCGCGGTCTGCACCGCCCCGACGAGCAGGCAGGCGAGCACCAGGTCGAACTGCGAGGGCATCGGCATGTAGTCGGATGCTAACTAATCCCGCTGTGGTCTATCAACGGCTCTAAGGAAAACGCTTTTCTCCCACGCGCGTAATTCGCGGCTAACTGGATCCCCGAGGCCCTTGGCGCTCCCCCGGCACTGCCCGCCGACACGGGCTTCCCAGGGCGTTCGGACTCGAGGAAGCTGCCGCTTCCTCGAGTCCGGCCGCCCCCTTCTCGCAGCATAAACCGGATCCACCGCCATCCGCCAGGGCCGCACAGCAATATTGGGAGGCTGGCAAGGCGCGACGAGAGAGCATCCCTCGACGGGATGCCAGCGCTCCGAGGCATTTCCTGAGGTCGCGCGGCATGGGGCCCCTGCCGGGGCCCGGTATGAGCGAGGAGCAACGCAGGCGTGGGCCGCTTCCGGGCGATTGCAGGCCCCGGAAGACTTTTGCCACGGGCTGCCAGCCCGGACGACCCGGCGCCGGGATGCACCGCGGGAGGCGATGATGGCTATTCGGAGCGCCGCCGAGGCACAGGACGCCGATCTCCGCAAACACGCGGGCGCGGGCGTCAGCCTTCGCTCCCCGCGATCTCCCCGAGGCGATCCCGGACGAACGCCTCGGCTCCCAGAAAAACGCCGTCGGTATTGATGTAGCTCCAGCGGCCGCTGCGCCCGGCGAGGAATATCCCGCGTCCGGACAGCCGCCGCTCGACGGCCTCCCGGGCGCGGGCCAGGCCGAGCGTCGGGATCGGATAGGTGTAGCGCTCCAGATGGCCCTGCGCCAGGTCAACGGCATGCTCGCCCGGCAGCATGCCCGAGGCGATCAGATCCCTGAGGACCCGGCCGACGATCCCGTCGATGCCTGCCGCCGAAGACGGGCCCTTGCGGGTTATCTCCGCCACGAGCGTCGGGGGGCGCTCATCGCTCAGGCTGTTCATGAGCGTGACGCGGTAGAAGACCTCCGGGCCGGCGAAGAAGACCCAGTGGCAGTCTCCGAAGCGTCCGAAGCGGCATGCCTCCTTCAGGCCGACCGCGACGACATAGGTGTCATTGCCGCGAAACGACTCCTGATACCCGAGAAGCCGCGGGTCCCCCAAGGCTTTAAGCAGCTCGGGCAGCGGAATCGTGGACACGACGGAGTCCGCCTCCACGGGCGCCCCTTGGGCGGGGACGATCCGCCACCGCCGCCCCACGGGCTCCAGACGGGAGACGCGCCACCCGGTCCGGATGCGGTCCTTGACCGTCTCGGCTACGGCATCCGTCAAGGCTCCGGCTCCCTTCTTCGGATAGAGGAACCGCGCCTGGTAGCCGCGCCCGACCGACCCGCGGACGAAGCAGTGACGCAGAAGCCTGAGGGGGGGCTCGGGGTCGATCTTCCGGTTCACGAGATCCATCGAGATCCGTTCCAGCGGGCAGTCCCAGATCTTCTCGTTGTACGGGATCATGAAATGCCGGGCGATTCCCTCCCCGAGACCCGCCTCTATCCAATGGCGAAGATGGCGGTACTCCCGCGTGTCGGAGAGGAAGGCCCGGCAGTAACCCGCCAAGCACTCGAGCCGGTGACGCAAGGGAAGGTCCGCGAGGCCGTTCTCAAAGGGATAGCCGACCTCGAATATCCTGCCCCCGGGGCCCCGGTGGCAGACCTTCACGTTGCGCCGGTGCTCGGCGTAGGCGACGGGCAAGGCGCGGTAGTACTCCATGGCCCGCGGATCGCGGCTGTAGAAGGCATGAGGGCCGATGTCCCAGCAGTACCTGCCGCTGCGGATGGTGCGGCAGAGCCCGCCGACAACGTCCCTCTCTTCCAGGATGAGGCAATCGACGCCGCGCTCTTGGAGCAGCCGTCCCACCTGCAGCCCCGCCAGGCCCCCGCCCAACACCGCGACCTTGGCGCTAGACATCGGCGATGGGGCCTGAGCGGGGATCACGGAAGCCCGGCGTCAGGTCGTATTGGGATGGCAAGGGCATGCTAGGCCGATAGGGTAGCGGCACTCCGGTCCGCCGTCAAGCCCGCGAATGGCGCCGGGCGCGGGACATCGCGCTCCCCAGGGAGGCGTGGCAGAGGAGGCACGACGCGAAGAAGAACAGCAGGGCCCCGTAGAACGTGCTCGCGGCCTGGATCTCGGCCCAATGCAGCACCGGCCCGGCTCGCTCCAGCTGGGCGCGCAGCAAGGCGGAGGCCACGAGGACGACGTAGCCGGCGGTGACCCCGAAGCAGAAGTGCCCCATCCGCGCGCGCCCCGCATGCGGCCCGACGGCGCGGCCGGGTCCCGCCCATGGCCGCGGCGCGCGCTCCCGCAGGGCCGCGCAGACCGTCCCCACCAGGAGCAGGTCGGGAAGGAAAACCCTCAGGCCGACGGCCAGGACCACCCACGGGAGAGCGAGGGTCCCGGTCCCGCTCAGCAGGAAATCGTTCCGCACGTCGCCGAGACGGAAGCTGAGGTCGTTGCCGAAGGCGAGATAGACGAAGAACCGGAGGACGAAGTATCCCAAAACGAGCAGCGCGGGGTCGCGGCCGGGACCCGCGCCCATCCCGCGCGGCAGGAGCATCAGGAGGGCGCAGAAGAGGACGGCGACGAGGACCTCGCCGCGAAAGCCGTAGTAGAGACAGAAGGACATCAGGAGGCAGGCCAACGCGGTGGTGCGCTCCGGCAGCGTCGGCGGCCGGCCCTGCCTGTCGGCCAGCACACCCGCGGCCAGACAGGCTCCGACGCAGCAGAGGAAAAGTCCGTGCGCGCCCGGCTCGGCCGCAAGCCGGCAGGCGAAGGCGCTCAGGACCATGCCCAGCCAAGCCCAAGCCCACACGCCTCGCGGATACCGCTCTCCCGAGCGAAGACCCATCCACGCCATGGGGAGAAAGAGGGCCAGGGCGGCGACGTCCGCCGCCGTCGCGTCCAGGCGCCAGCCGCGGGCCAAGGCGGCGAAGCGGTCCATGACGTTGAGCGCCGCGTCCACCCACGGCAGGGCCGCGGCCCCGGCGAAGAGCAGCAGGACCCATGGCCGCCTCCGGATCGCGGCCCAGAGCGCGGGCAGCGCGGCCAGGCAGGCCAAGGCGGCCAGGAGGGCCGTCAGGGCCTGTTCCCGGACACGGCCGGCGCGTAAGGGCCGGAACGCACGCTCGCGCTGGCGGGCGTTGGCCGAAGCCAAGAGGCCCAACGCCCCGGGATCCGTGTCGAAAGCCTCGGCAACGAAGCGGCCCAATGAGCCCGGCGGGGTCTGGACCCCGAGCAGCGCGGCCAGCGTGGGACAGAGGTCCCGCTGGGCGAGCCGGGCGCGGCCGCCACGGCGGATGCCGCGGCCCCAAAGGACGAACGGCGGCCGCGTGATTGCCGGGTCGGGCGCGGTATGGTAGCCCTCGTCGTCGACGCCGTGGTCGCTCAAGGCTAAAAGCACGGTGTCCCGGGGGTCGATGCGCCCGGCGATGCGCGCCAGGGCCTCGTCGTAGAAGCGGACCTCGCGCCGGTAGGCCTCGGAGAACGGTCCAAAAAGATGGGCCGCGTGGTCGGCCGCGTCGAAGTGGACCATCAGCAGGTCGAAATCCCTCCCGTCTAGGACATCGAGCGTTTCCGCAAGCAGCGCGCGGTCCGCCTCGCTGGCGCCCGGATACGAGCGCACCGGCCAGCGCCGGCCGCGCGCCTCGTTGTAGCGCCGGAAGCTCTCTCCGATCACGGGGCCCATCAGGTAGAGCTTCCTGCCCGCTCGGCGGGCGATGGGGACCAAGTTCGCGCGCGGATGGACCGGGAAGGCGAAGTTGTGGGCGAAGTCCAAGAGCCTCACGGGCCGGCCGGTGAACATCGTCTGCAGCGACGGGCCCGTGGTGGTCACCGCGGACGCCTCGCAGCGGCCGCAGACGCCTTCTTCGGCCAGCCGGTTGAACGCCGGCATCAGCGCGGGGTCGTAAGCGGCGTCGGATCGAAGGGCGTCGAAGAGGACGACGACCACGCGCCGCGCGAGCCGCGGCGCGCGGACGCGAGCCGACGGCCCCGCAGGGAGCCGGGACGGAGGCGGGCGGATAGCCATGTACATCGCCAGGCCCAGGACGGCGATGAGGGCGGCCTGATAGAGGAAGAGTCCCGGCCCGAGGCGCGGAGGAAGGCGCATAGTCAGTGCATTATAATATTGAACGCTTCCATGTAAAACCATTTACCCTTGAGTCGGCCTAAATAATCGGCCACAATAGGTATTAAGTGGACGCCCGGGCCGGGCGGGCAGGGGAGCAGGCCCTCGTGCCCGGACACGGGCTATCCGATCAAAGGGAGACGAGATCGGCGGTGAAGCGGATATTGATCATCGTGGCCGTCGTGCTGGTCGTCGTCGACGCCGCCGCGTTGTTCATATGGTGGTCGCACAAGCGTGAGTCCGAAGGCGCCCGGCCGGCGGCCGTGCTGTTGCCGGAGACCTCCCGGGAGCCCGCCGCCGCTCTGCGGGAAGACCACGCCTCCCGCCGGGAAACCGCCCCGGACCCGCAAGCCCCCGGGCCGGGCCGGAGCGGCGGCTCGCTGGGGACGTTCCGCACGCCCGGGGGCTGCAAGTCCGCGGCGGAGTGCGACACCTACTGCTCGGACCGGGCCCACTATGACGAATGCCTGGCGTTCGTCGGAACCCTCGATGATCCGAAAAAGCCCCCGGCCTTCGGCCCCGGAGCGCCCTCTCCGGGCCGGGAGCCGCCGGCCCCGGGGGAGGAGGGGTGGGCCCCGACGGGCCCCGGCGGCTGCCAGGGGAAAGAGTGCGAGGAATACTGCCGGCAGCCCGGCCACGAAGCGGAATGCCGGCGGTTCGCCCAAGGCGAGCGCCGACGCATCGCCGGGAACATCGGCGAGACGCCGATAGAGGTTCAGGAGTGCATCTCCGACCGGGTCGGAGGAGAGACGCTCGAGGGACTGCTGCGCGGCGAAGTCGACATAGACCCCAGGATCGGCCGCGCGATCGAGGAATGCTATCAGGCGGGCAGTATCCAGGTAGGCCCGAAGGAAGACAAGAACCGGTACGACACGCCGGGCAACTGCAGGAATACGGCTCAGTGCATGGCCCACTGCAAGAAGCCGGAGAACAAGGAAGAATGCCTGGCTTGGGAGGGTCTCCCCGATCAATTCCGGGAGATGCTGGAGCAGCAGGACGCCGGACCGGACCTAGACGACGACTCCCAGTAACACGGCGCGCCGGCCAAGCGCGCCCGCCATCGAGGATAGCTTCTTTAAGGAAGCGCGCCGCGGGACATCCCGCGAGGGGCGCCCGCCCCGAATATCAAGACGCGCGCAGGATCTCTCGCGAGATGACGAGACGCTGGATTTCGGAGGTCCCCTCGTATATCTCGGTCACGCGCGCGTCCCGGAAGTAGCGCTCGACCGGGAACTCCCGGATATACCCGTTGCCGCCGTGGATCTGCACGGCGTCGTAGGCCACTCGGTTGGCCGTCTGCGACGCGAAGAGCTTGGCCATCGAGGCCTCCCTCGTCGCCCGCCCGCCGCCCAGGGCCGCGGCCGCGCGCCAGGTCAGGAGCCGCGCGGCCTCGACGCCCAGGGCCATGTCGGCCAGCTTGAACCGGGTGGCCTGGAAATCGGCCAGGGGCGAGCCGAACTGCTCCCGTTGCTTGGCGTAGGCGACGGCCTCGTCGAAGGCCGCCTGGGCGATGCCCACGGCCTGCGCCGCGATGCCGATCCGCCCGCCGTCCAACAGGCTCAGCGCTATCTTGTACCCCTCGTTCTCGACTCCGAGCAAGGCCTCCGCCGGAGCCTCGCAGTCGCTGAAGCTCAGCTCGCGGGTGTCCGAACCGCGGATGCCCATCTTGCGCTCCTTCTTGCCTATGGAGAAGCCCTCCAGGCCCCGCTCCATAAGCAGGCAGGAGATTCCGCGGCTGCCCTTCTCCTTGTCGGTGGACAAAAACACCGCGAAAAGGTCGGCGAACCCGGCGTTCGTGACCCAGGCTTTGCTGCCGTTGACGACATAGCTGTCCTCGCCGCGCGCGGCCGACGCCCGCAGGCTGCCGGCGTCCGAGCCCGATCCCTGCTCCGAGAGGCTGTAGGCCCCGATCATCTCGCCCTTCGCGAGCCTGGGGAGGTATTTCTTCTTCTGCGCCTCGCTGCCGAAGCCCTTGATCGCGCCGCAGACGAGCGAGTTGTGGACCGACAGGCAGACCTGGAACGAGGCGCTCGCGCGCGCGAGCTCCTCCATCACGCAAGCCGTGCCGATTGGGTCGAGGCCCAGGCCCCCGTATTCCTCCGGCACGGTCATCCCGAAAAAGCCGAGCTCGGCGGCCTCGGTGTAGAGCTCGCGCCCGATGGCCTCCTCCTCGTCGAACTTCTGGGCGAGGGGCCGTAGCCGCTTCTCGGCGAACTCGCGCGCGGTCTCGCGCGCCATCTGCTGGTCCTCGGTGAGTCGGAAGTCCACTATTTCTTCCCCCATTCGTAGAATCCCCTGCCGGTCTTCTTGCCCAGCCGCCCCGCCTCCACCATCTTGCGCAGGAGCGGACACGGCCGGTACTTGGGGTCGCCGAAGCCCTCGTGCAGGACGCCCAGGATGAAGAGGCAGGTGTCCAGCCCGATGAAGTCGGCCAGCTGCAGGGGGCCCATCGGGTGGTTCATGCCGAGCCTCATGACCGTGTCGATGTCCTCGGCGGAAGCCACTCCCTCCATGAGCGCGAAGCAGGCCTCGTTGATCATGGGCATGAGCACGCGGTTGGAGATAAAGCCCGGATAGTCTTGGGAGCAGACGGGCGTCTTGCCGAGTTTTTCCGTCAAGGCGCGGACCGTCTCATAGGTCTCGTCGGAGGTGTCCACGCCGCGAATGATCTCGACGAGCTTCATGACCGGCACCGGGTTCATGAAGTGCATCCCGATCACCTTGGGAGCCCGGCCGGTGGCGGCGGCGAGCCGCGCGATCGACAACGACGAGGTGTTCGTCGCCAAGATCGTCGCGGGCGGGCAGGCCGCGTCGAGCCGGCGGAAGATGTCCGCCTTGAGGTCGGGCCGCTCGGGCACGGCCTCGACCACGAGCTGGCACCCGGAGGCGTCCTCGGGCTTGAGCGAGGTCCTGATGCGGCCGAGGGCCTTGTCCCGGTCCTCGGAGGAGACCACTCCCTTTTTGACCTGCCGCTCCATGTTCTTGCGGATGGCCGCGACGGCCTTCTCGACCGCGGCCTCGTTCACATCGACCAGCAGCACCTCGAAGCCGGCCAGCGCGAAGACGTGGGCGATGCCGTTGCCCATCTGCCCGCCGCCGACGACCGACACGTTCTTGATATCCATGGGTATCCTCGCTGCGATGAAGGTGAAAGCCCTATTCTACAGATGCGGACGGGGGGGATTCAACCGGCGGGCCGTCCGGCTGGACGCCTCCCGGTCGCGCCGGCTATCCCTCGGAGCGGCGCTGGGCGAGCCGGGCCAAGTGCTCGGCCAGCTCCGGGTTGCCGGAGCGGAGGGACTGGATGTCCGGATAGGCCACGCGGAAGATCCGGCACTCCTCGGCGGCCACCGCGCTGGCCACGCGGACGCCGTCGCGGACCAGGGCGATCTCGCCGAAGATCTCGCCCGGCCCGAGCGCCGCCAGTTGGGCGCCGGCCGTGCCCATCGTCTGCGTGATCGCGACGGTGCCGGACTCGACGATGAAGAGGTCCTTCGAGGTCTCGCCCTGCCTGATGACGTACTCGTCCTTCGCGTAGCGGTAGAGGCCGCTCATGGGGAACAGCATCGCCGCGTCCGCGGGCTTCATCGCCGGGAAGAACTTCTCGAGCTTCAGCGTCCGCTTGAGCAAGCCGGCTATCTGGTCGTCGAACTCCAGGTTTTCGGGCATGGCGGATTTCAGCATAGCATACCCATCGGCGATACGCCAGTCTTAGTCCCGGCGTCCCGCCAAGATTTGTATTGAAAATTTAACAACGTTATGTTAGCTTTTCTTAGTACGCCGTCCTTTCGGCGGCTTCAGGACCACATTCATGACCGACCGGAACAGGATTCTCGTCATCGACGACGACGAGGAGATGCAGAAGCTGATCCGCTTCAGCCTGAACGCGGAAGGCTTCCAGGTGTTCTCCGCCATGACGGGCAGGGACGGCTCTCAGAAGGCCCAGACCTTGCTCCCCGACCTCATCCTCCTGGACATGGTGCTGCCGGACCTCAACGGGGTCGAGGTGCTCCGGCTCATCCAGTCGCAGCAGAAGGCCAAATGGATCCCCGTCATAGTCTTGACGGGACTGGAGGACAAGGCGCAAGTCCTCAAGAGCGTGCTCCTGGCCCTGGGGGTGGTGTCCTTCATCGGGAAGCCCATCGCCGCCCGGGAGCTGTGCGACGCCGTGGCCTCCGCGCTCACGGTCCACGCGGGCGACCACCGGCGCATGCAGGAGAAAGGGTTCATCCGCCGAGGACCGATACGCGTCGACCTCAAGGCGCAGAAGGTGGTCGTGAAAGGGCGCTCCATCGGGAAGATCGCTGCCTCCCGCTACGACCTGCTCTGCGTGATGCTCTCCAAGTATGGGTGCATCTCCAAACGAGAGCTCATGCACGCGACGGGAGCGGAGAGCGTCAACAACATCGAGAAGCTCGTCCAGCGGCTTCGCAACGACCTGGGCCCCGACGGCGAGAGCATCATCCTCACCGTGCCCGGCGGCTACCAGATCGGCGACTGAGTCCCGCCCGTCCGAATAACCCCCGGCCCCCGCGATTCCGGCGAAAATATCCGCCTTCGCCGGCCCCCGCGCTGACACGATGGTCGCTTCGGCCCGCAACTTTTGAGTCGGAATCAGCGCGGAATCCGGCGCGAATCCTGACCTTCGGGCTGACAATAATAACCGACATCCTAACAAGTGCTGGAAGGCGTGGGCGGCGTAGATAGGCATAGCAGCCCGTGGCGAAAGTATTTCGGACGGCGAAATCGCCTGGAGCGAGCCGAGCCAAGGCGCGACGAGGGAGCATCCCTCTACGGTATGTGACCACGGAGCAACGCAGGCGCAGGCCGCTTCCAGGCGATTGCGGGCCCCGGAAGACTTTTGCCACGGGCTGATAGGCCTGAAATAGTCCGCCGAGCGACTCGACGGCCACTTGTGGGGCCGAGAATAGACGACTCGGGTCCCTCTTGCCTATGCGTTTCGTAAGCGCAAGAAGCCCCTGACCCGGCCGGCGTACCACACAGCGCCGATGCCGTGTGAGGGGCGCTTTTTTTTGCCGCCCGAAAACCCAATAAGTCGCCGGAGGGGCGGCACCCTCCGACTAATGGTTGACATTCCGCGGCTTGAGGGTCTATACTTCTCTTTTGAGCGCTCCGGGAGAGCGCAACCCGAGACTATGAGAGTTGATACCATGACCGAGGCCCGCCGGATACTGCTTATCGACGATGACGAGGACATCCACGAGTTGGTACGCCTGACTTTAGCCCCGCAAGGGTACGAACTCTCCGCCGCCTTCTCCGGCAAGGAGGGGCTGCGCAAGGCTGTCGAGTTCCAACCCCACGTGATCCTGCTGGACCTGCTCATGCCGGACCTCAACGGGGTGGACGTATTCAGGCAACTCCAGTCCGAGCCGAAGACGAAGGAGACCCCCGTCGTCGTCCTGACCGGGCTGAGCAGGAAGTCCAAGCTCCTCAAGAGCGCGACTCTGGCTCTGGGAGCGGCGTCTTTCCTCAGAAAGCCCGTCGACGATAGGAGGCTGCGCGACGTGGTCGCGTCGGTACTCACGGTCTTCGGGGGAGACCAGCGCCGCAAGCACCCGACCGGGATCCTCCGGCGCGGCCCGCTCCGCATCGACCTCAGGGCCCGCAGGGTCCGCTTGCAGGGCCGCCTCATAGACAAGATCCCGACCTCACGCTACGTCCTTCTCTGCGTGATCGCCTCCAAGGGGGGGGCCGTCTCCAAAGACGACCTCATGGCCGCCACGGGCGCCGAGAACCGCAACAACATCGAGAAGTCCGTCCAGAGGCTGCGAGCCGACCTGGGACCCGACGGCGAGAAGATCGTCATCACCGTGCCCGGAGGCTACCGCATCGGCGACCTGCCCGCCGAGCCCGAGCCTCAATCCGCTTCCGAGCCCGAGGCCGGCGACGAGCCAGGCGCCGGTCCCGCGCCCGACACCCTGCCCGAACAAGCCGCCCAGTAGCCGCCGGAAGCGCCTCCGCGGAAACCGCTCAGGCGGTAGGCTGACGTATGTCTGTATGTTTCCTGTCCGCGGAGCAGGAAAACATGCGTATGTCAGAACTCCTTCTCCTCGCAGGAAACGCAGAAACCTCGGCCGTCTTGAAGCGCGGACGTCTGGAACGCCTCAAGGCCTGAGGCGGCAGCAGCGCGCCACGTAGGGGGGGGCGCTCACCGTCGCGCAGCTCACGTTGATGCTGCTCGGAGAGCCGTAATCGCTGACGACGACGCACGCCTCCGCGGAGGCCGCGCACGCGACGTCCCCGCTCTGCCCCGGGGTGAGGGCCAGGTCGGCGCAGCGGATGCCGGGGCCGGTGATGGTGATATCGGTCGCCGCGAGCGTCCCGTTCACCGACACGTTGCCGCCGTGCTCGACGACCATGAGCGCGGTGTCGTCGCTGCTCGAAATCCGGACCGCGTACTCGTCGCCGCTCACGGCCTTGAGGTCCAGCGCGGAGCCGGGGGCGGCGTCCCCGATGCCCACGCGGCCGCCGTGCTCGACGATCATGAGCGCGGTGTCGTCGCTGCTCGAGATCCGGACCGCGTACTCGTCGCCGCTCACGGCCTTGAGGTCCAGCGCGGAGCTGGGGCCGGTGTCCCCGATGCCGACGCGGCCGGCGCTCTCGACGAGCAGCAGGCCGTCGCCGACCGTGAACAGCCCCGACGGATTCGTCGAGGAGACCCCGACATTCCCTCCCGAAGTGATGACCATATCCGGCGTGCCGAGTCCGTTCGTGAAGAATTGCATGTCCGAAGCTTCGTAGATCCCGAGGATGAAGTTGTCGCTCGCGTCGAGCCCCATATCGATGCCGTCACTCGATCCGCTCCCCGTATCGGTGTTGGTCAGATGGATGCGGCTGTTCCCGCCCGACGCCTCATGGACGTGGACCAGTTGCCGCGGGGTCTCCGTCCCGATCCCGACGTTGCCGGTCGTGGACACCACGAGCCCGAAGCCGCTGCCCGTGTGGCTCGTCACGAAGAGATACGGGTCCGTGGCGCTGGTGCCGACCACGTGCAGCCGGCCCTCGGGCACCACCGTCCCGATGCCGACGTTGCCGGTCGCCGTCACCCTGACCCGTTCGATCTCTCCGCCTGAGAAAATCCGGATATCTCCGGAGGCATCCAAGGCGGCGATGCTCACCCCCGCGTCTCCGGAGTTGGAGAACACCCCCAGCCTGTCGGCCCAATTCCCTCCCAGGACGGAATTCGACGGATAGGCGGAGACCTCGCCCTGGGAATCCTGGGTCTTCAGGACCAGCCTGCTCGAAGCGGCGGTGCCCGTATCGGCGTTTTCCGCCATGATCCTGATCGCGTCGTTCGTCCCCGCGTCGTATACGTGCAAGGACTCGCTCGGGCTGGCCGTCCCGACGCCGACGTTCCCGCCGTGCTCGACCACTAAGAGGCTCGTATCGTCGTTGCTCGAGATCTGGACCGCGTACGGGTCGCCGCTCCCGGCCTTGAGGTCCAGCGCGGAGCTGGGGCCGCTGTCGCCCACGCCGACATGGCCGTCGCTGCCTTGGACGAAGAACGCGTGCGTGTCGTTGTCGGACTCGACCCGGAAGTCCAGGTCGGCCGAGCCGTCGTTGAAGGTCGCGCCCGCGCTGTCGAGCTTCAGGATCTCCGTCAGGGTCACGACGGTGTCGGCCGTGCCGGAGGCCGCGAAGTAGAACTTGTGGCTGCCGTCGGTGGCGGGGTTGTAGAGCGCGGCCGCCGCGGTCTCGATGTATCTGGGGTTGGATCCGTCGTGATAGACGTTGTTGGCGAGCCAGGTATTGTCGTTGACGCTGCGCAAGGTGGTCCGGGAGCCGATGTGCAGGGCGGCTTTCGGCAGCGTGGTCCCTATGCCCACGTTGCCGTTCGAGAGCACCGTGAAGGTGCCTTCCGCCACCTTGAAGAGCTCGCCCGAGACCGTCGCCGTGGCGATGGCCAGCTCGGTGAGCACCGTGCCCTGCTGAATGACTTGGCCGTCCACGACGAGGTTGCCTTTGATGAAGAGGTCCTCCTGGCCGCTGGGGTCGGACGCCGAGGCGTCCCCGATATAGACGTCCCCGCCCACGACATGGAGCAGCCCCGAAGGAGCGGTCGTGCCGATCCCGACCTCGCCCGCGCTCGTCACGGTCATGAGGTCCCCGTCGGAGGAGTCGGTCAGGTTCAGGAGGTCGTCGGTCCCTCTCTTCGTGACCTCCAGGTTCGCCCCCGGCACCGTCTCGTTGATCCCCAGCCTGTAGCCGAAGTAAGAGGGGGAATTGCTGTGGAACTGGATCGGATACGTCCCCCCGAGCGTCATCACCGTGCTGCCGCCGCCGCCCATGTTGATATCCACCGTCTGCGACCCGCTGATCCGAAGAGCCACCGTGCTGTCCGGGACGTTCGCGATATGCAGGGTTCCCGCCGGGCTCGTGGTCCAGAGTCCCACCTTGCCGTCGCCCTTCACGGCCAGGATGTCCTGGCCCGCGGCCGTCCCGCTCGAGACCTGGAATACCGTGTCCGAGGCGGTGGCGCTCGCGCTGCTCACGTGCAGCCGCGCCTCCGGGCTCGCCGTGCCGATCCCGACCTGCCCGGTCTCCGAGGAGACGAAGAGCGTGTCGCCGACCAGAGTCGATACCTTCAGGCCCCCGGTCGAGATCTCCAGGGTGCCCTCCACCGTCTCCGCGATCTTCGCGTAGGGGACGCTCCGAAGAGGCTCGCGGGGGCTCAAGGTCACGCCCCCGACCTCCATCTCCAGGTATTTCTGGGCGCCCCCGTAGAGCGCGCTGACCGGGATGTCGAGCCCGACGCCGAATAGTCCCTGCGTCACCTGCACGCTCTGAGCGCCGCTCTCCCAAAGCGCCGTCCCTCCCGTGGCGGCGTCGTAGAGCCGGAATTCCATGGCCTTCGTCCCGGTGACGGGCGTGCCGTCCTTCTCCAGGCGCCCCTGGTAGTTGATGCCGTTGGGCACCGTGCCGTCCGGGGCCGTGGAAAGAGTGCGGTAGCCCTCGGCCCCCGCCGGCCCTGACGGAGACGACGCCAGTAGAGCCCCGACGAAAATCGTGAAAACCAGCGGAATATTCTTCATGATCCCCTCCCTGCATCAAGACCTTCAAGACCCACGCTGCGCCTACCTCTTGACCTGGCGCGTCGATTCGAGCGCGGGCGGTAGCCCTCGGCGCGCGCCGGCGGCGCCGAATGGGCCGCGGCGAGAGCCCCGATCGACATCCCGGCGATCCATGAGGAGCCTTTCATGTTCACCCTCACCAATCGTAGGCGCGCGGGCTCGTCCCCTTACGCCCGGGGGGGCCGTAGTCGCCGTGCTTGTCCGGGCCGAAGCGGAACGTCATCCCGAAGCGGTGCGTCTGCTCGAGCCTCCCGAAATCCACGAAGGCGTAATCGATCTCGAAGTCCGGCCACCACTTGCCGACGAAGCCCCGGTGCAGCGCCCGGAAGCCGAGGCCCGCGGAGACCCCCGCGCCCGAGTCCTGGTTGTTGCGGTAGCCGACCCGGATCGCCATATCCTTGATCGGGATGAACTCCAGGCCGCCCGAGAAATACGGGTCCCGGTCGTTGGGGAAGCCGGCGTCGGCCGCGACGATCCAGCGCATCTCCGAGAACGGATGAGGCAGCGGCGCGCCGTATGAGGCCCCCAGGTGCCCGCTAAGCGGCAGAGGGAAAGACTCATCGATGAACTTCACATTCGTACCGATGTTGCGCAGACCAGCTCCCAGCCGCCACTCCCCGTCCAGCCCTCCCTTCCCCGCGCCCGAGCGCCAAAGCGCGCCCAGATCGATCGCGCCCGCGCCGGCCCGATACCCGGAGAGGCGCTGGCGGATGTACTTCCCGCTCGCCCCGAGGGCGAGGGCCCTGGATTCTCCGACCTCCATGGCCCAGCCGACGAGCGTGGCCATGTCCGAGGCGGAGACCTCGCCGGTGGGGCGGTCGAACTCGTCATAGGACTCGAACGGATCGACCTGCAGGACGTTGAAGCCGACGCCGAACGTGCCCCAGCGCGCCGAGGGGAATGCGTACGCGCCCCACTGCTGTGATATCCCGTCGAAGAACCGGTTGTGCATGAAGCTCGCTTCCTGGCGATCGAGGAAGGCCAGGCCGGCCGGGTTGTAGGCGAGGGCGTTGACGTCGTCGGCCAATCCGACGAACGTCTCTCCCAGGGCCACCGGACGCGGGGCCACGCCGATCTTCAGGAAGTTGGCGGCCGTGGTGCCGGGCGCCGCCCGCAGCGCCGCGGGGGGCACGCAGGTCAGGAGCGCGATGAGCAGGACGCGGGGAGCCACTTACTTGATCACCATCAGCTTGCCGATGTTCTTATGGCCGTCGGAGGACTCGACCACATAGATGTAGACTCCGCTCGCCACGGCCTGCCCCTTGTCGTTGGTCACCGGGAACCAGACCAATTGGTCCGCGCCGGCCGAATCCTTGTGGAGGACCCTGACCTCCTCGCCGGACACGGTGTAGACCCGGATGGTGACCTTGGGCATCAGGCGCGTGAACGTGATCTTGTTGTGGCCGCGGCTCGGGACGAAGGGCACCGGGAAAGCGTGGGCCCCGCCCAGGTCGGTCGACGCGGCGCGCTGCGCGGCGATCACGCCGGGGGACATGCTGTAGCCCCCTCCCGACATGGCCGTCTGGGCGCTCGCCCCGAGCGTGCTCGCCACCCTGAAGCCGCCCCCGCTCGGGAAAACGCCTCCGCCCCCGCCGGATGGGCCGAATACGGGAACACGGTACGGCCCGCCCGCCAGGATCGCCGCGACGAGGACGCCCGCGCCGGCCGACAGGAATACCACCGTCGCGCCGGGCGAAGAACGCACCAGCCGAGCACGCAAAAAGCCGTTGAGTCTCTTCGCCAAAGACATAGAAAACGCGGGCCCGTCCCGCGCGCAGGGCCCTCTTTCCCCATAATGATGCCTGGAATCCGCGTTAATTCAAGTACATTCTTGTTAAATCTCCGCTCCCGGCCGGTCCCGACGGCCCCGGTTGACAGGCCGCGGATTTGGGTCTATAATCCGGGCATCTCCCGAGAAGGACGGAAATCGAGGCCCGCGAAGGCACCCTGTGAGTAGTCCCTCCAGAATCCTGGTGATCGACGATGACGCGGAAGTCCAGGAGCTGATCCGCTTCAGCCTGACTTCGCAGGGCTATCAGGTGTTCTCGGCCGTGTCCGGAAGAGACGGGTCGCACAGGGCCCAGACCCTGCTTCCCGACCTCGTGCTGCTGGACATGGTCCTTCCCGATCTCAACGGGATCGAGGTCCTCCGCCTGATCCAGGCCCATCAGAAAGCGAGATGGATCCCGGTCATCGTCCTGACGGGGATGGAGGATGAAGCCGAGCTTCTCCGGAGCGCGGTCCTGGCCCTCGGAGCCGTTTCCTTCGTCAAGAAGCCCATCAACCAGAAGCAGCTGGACTCCGCGGTCGCCTCCGCGCTCGCCATCCACACGCGGGACCAGCGCCGCATGCACCAGAGCGGCATCATACGGCGCGGCCCCGTCCGCATCGACCTCAAGGCCCGCACAATCAGCGTGCGAGGGCGCGACGTCGGAGCGATACCAACCACTCGGTACGACCTGCTCTGCGTGATGGTGTCGAGGGAAGGCTCCATGTCCAAGCGCGAGCTGATGCACGCGACGGGCGCGGAGAACATCAACAACATCGAGAAGGCCATTCAAAGGCTGCGGGCCGATCTGGGGCCCGAGGGCGAGAGGATCATCCTCACGGTCCCGGGCGGCTATAAGATCGCCGACTGACCCTGGTCGCGCCCTGTCCCCCGACGGGCGGAGCCCCCCAAAAACGCATCCCGCGCGCGCGCGGTTGACAAGCCTCGACTTTGGGTCTATACTGGATAGTGTCCGTACGGTGACCGTCGGAAAACGACGGTCGAGAAGCAGAGGAGGGTAGTCCGTGAGCAACCCACGCCGAATCCTCGTGATCGATGATGATCCCCAGGTCCAGGAGCTGATCCGCTTCAGCCTGACCTCCGAAGGCTACCAGATCTTTTCGGCCGTATCCGGCAGAGAGGGGTCGCAGAAGAGCCAGACCCTGCTCCCCGATCTCATCCTCCTCGACATGGTCCTACCCGACCTCAACGGGATCGAGGTCCTCCGCCTGATCCAGGCCCATCAGAAGGCGAGATGGATCCCGGTCATCGTGCTGACCGGGCTGGAGGACGGGGCCGAGGTCATCCGGTGCGCGATCATGGCCCTGGGAGCGGTGTCGTTCCTCCGCAAGCCCGTCGGATCCGAGCAGCTGTCCGAGACGGTCGCCTCCGCGCTCGCGATCCATGCCAACGAACAGCGCCGGATGTACCAGACGGGGACCATCAAGCACGGCCCCGTGCGGATCGATCTGAAGTCCCGCGTCGTATGCGTCAAGGGGCGCAGCGTCGGGAGGATCCCCACTACCCGCTACGACTTGCTGTGCGTGATGGCTTCCAGGGATGGATCCATCTCCAAACGGGAGCTGATGCACGCGACGGGCGCCGAGAACATCAACAGCGTCGAGAAAGCCATTCAAAGACTGCGAAGCGATCTCGGGCCCGAGGGCGAGAAGATCATCCTCACCGTGCCGGGCGGCTACAAGATCGGTACCTGAACGTTCGCGGCCTTCCCGGCCCCCGGCGACCCGCCGCCGGCCACGGCCGCGAAAAGGAACCTTCACGTTCGTGGCCGTCGATAGGCGCTTTTCCGCGGCCAGGGACGACAACCGAATGACGACATTACCCGAAGCCGAGGGGGGAAATCCCCGGGGTGGCTCCCGGCGACAAGGCCGGGTCGGGGCCGGGCCCGCCGATCGCGGGCAGGACTTCCACCGCATCTTCGACAGCCTGCCGATCCCGCTATGGGAGGAGGACTTCTCGCGCCTGCGCGCGGCCCTGGACCGGTTGCGCGATGACGGCGTGACGGACTACCGGGCCTACTTCGCGGAGCACCCCGAGTTCGTCGAGGCCGCCACCCGAATGGCGGGAGTCCGGGAGGTGAACCCTGCCACCCTGCGGCTCTTCCAGGCGAACACCAAAGAGGAGCTCCTGGGCTCGCTCCACAAGGTGTTCCTCCCCGAGTCCTATCCGGTCTTCCGGGAAGAGCTGGTCGCCCTGGCGGAGGGCAAGACATACTTCGAGGCCGAGGCGGTCAACGGCACCCTGACGGGGGAGCGCGTGGACACCCTCCTCCGGCTGACGGTCCCGGGCCAGCCGCCGGACTTCGGCAGGGTCCTGGTCAGCACCGTCGATATCACCAAGCGCAAACGCGCGGAGAAGGCCCTCCAGGAGCGCACGGCCGATCTGAACGTCACCAACGAGAGGCTCCATCAGGAAGCCGCCGAGCGCCAGCGCATAGCCCGGGCCCTTCAGGCGCATCGCGCGAGCTTCCGGAGCATCGTGGAGCGCAACGCCAACGGGCTCCTGGTCGTGGACGGGACGGGCGTCGTGCGCTTCGTCAACCCGGCCGCGGAGTCGTTTCTGGCCCGGGAGGCGTCCACGCTCTTGGGCAAGCCCTTCAGCGCCTCGTGGTCGGAGGAGCAGGCGGAGCAGCCCATCGTCCGCGAGAACGGCGAGCCCGGAATCGCGGAAATGCGCACCGTCCCGACCGAATGGGAAGGCAAAGCGGCGCACCTCGTGACCCTGACCGACATCACCGACCACAAGCGCCTGGAGGGCGAGATTCTGGAGGTGAGCCGCCGGGAGCAGCAGCGGATCGGCCAGGACCTTCACGACGGGTTGTCCCAGCACCTGATCGGGATCTCGCTCATGGTGAAGGTGCTGCACCAGAAGCTCGCGTCCTTATCGTCCCCTCAGGCCAACGACGCGGCCGCCATCAAGGTCCACGTCGACCACGCCGTCGAACAGACGCGCGTCCTCGCCAAGGGGCTCTATCCCGTCGACCTCCAGGCCCACGGCCTGTTCCCGACGCTTCGGGAGCTCTCGGCATACTCGGAGAGCCTCTTCGGCGTTTCCTGCGTCGTCCGGCGCGAGGGCCCGGCCGACGTCCACGATCTGGAGAAGGGGATCCATCTGTACCGCATCGCTCAAGAGGCCATCGCCAACGCCGCCAAGCACGGCGAAGCGGACGAGATCGTCGTGACGCTCGCGGCACGCGGGGACCGGATCGTCCTGACTGTGGAGGACAACGGCATCGGCATCACCGAGCGCTCGGCACGAAAAGGCGGGATGGGGATGCACATCATGAAGTACCGGGCCAGGATGATCCATGCTTCCCTGGAGTTCCAGCGACGGCCCGAGGGGGGAACTTCGGTGCGCTGCTCCCTCCGGCACGGGAGAGAAGAATCCGCAATCGAGGCGAGCCATGGCCAACGAGAAGAAACGGAAACCTGAGATGCGCAAGAGGCGGGTCCTTATCGTCGACGATCATCCGATCGTCCGCCTCGGACTGACGCAGCTCATCAACCAAGAGCAGGACCTGGTCGTCTGCGGAGAGGCGGAGGACGTCGATCAGGCGCTGAGGGCCCTCGCGGATTTGGAGCCGGATATCGCGATCGTGGACATCTCCCTGAAGAACTCCAGCGGCATCGAGCTGATCCGCGCCATCAAGACGCGTCATGAGGGGCTGCCCGTGCTGGCCCTCTCGATGCACGACGAATCCCTCTACGCCGAGCGGGTGCTCCGGTGCGGAGCGCGCGGCTACGTCATGAAGCAGGAGGTCACCGAGAGCGTCGTCGAAGCCTTGCGCAAGATCCTGGGGGGCTCCGTGTACGTCAGCGAGAGGATGTCGGCCAAGATCCTCGAGAAGCTCGTCCACGGCGGGCGCGTCCCCTCGGACTCGCCCACGGAGCGACTCGGCAACCGCGAGCTCGAGGTCTTTCAGCTCATCGGCCACGGATTCGGCACGAGCCAGATAGCCGAGAAGCTCCACATGAGCGTCAAGACGGTGGAGGCCCACCGGGAGCATATCAAGAAGAAGCTGAACCTGAAGAACGCCAGCGAGCTGCTCCGCTTCGCCATCGAGTGGGAGAAGAACGCACACCAAGGCTGAGGCTCTCTCCCTCGACACGACGCCCGCCCGAGACCGCCCGCCGTCGCCCCCTCCGCCGTTGCCTTCTCGTCCCGGAAGCGGCCCCTCGGGACACTAGTAGGCAGTTTCCCCTATCGCCCAACCGGCAAAACCAACTAGCGCAAATCTAGTACTTTTACCTATTTTCGTGAGGCCGCTCCATCGCTATACTTTGAATGCGGACCAAGTCCCCGCTACAGAAACAAATCACGACGCGCCGAGGCATGACCATCCCATACCGAATCCTAGTGATTGACGACGACGAGCAAGTCCAGGAACTCGTCCGCTTCGCCCTGACCTCCCAGGGCTATCAGGTATTCTCCGCCCTGAACGGACGGGAAGGATCGCAAAAGGCCCAGACTCTGCTTCCCGACCTAGTCCTGTTGGACATGGTGCTCGACGACCTCAACGGAGTCGAGATCCTCCGGCTGATCCAGAGCCATCCGAAGGCGAAATGGATACCGGTCGTCGTGATGACGGGATTAGAGGACCAGGCCCAGGTCCTCCGGAGCGCCCTCCTGGCCCTGGGCGTGGTGGCCTTCATGAGCAAGCCCTTCGTCGCGGAGCGGCTTTGCGAGGCCGTATCGTCCGCGCTCGCGGTCCATACGCACGACACCCGCCGCATGTACGAGACCGGGACCCTTAAGCACGGACCCATAAGGATCGATCTGAAGTCCCGCGAAGTGTGCATACAAGGGCGCAGCGTCGGCAAGATCCCCACCTCCCGCTACGATCTGCTGTGCGTGATGGTTGCCAGGCAGGGAGCCGTATCCAAACGCGAGCTGATGTACGCGACGGGCGCCGAAAACATCAACAACATCGAGAAGATGGTCCAGAGGCTGAGGACCGATCTCGGCCCCGACGGCGAGCGGGTCATCCGCACCGTGCCCGGCGGATACCAGATCAGCGTCTGAAGTCGGCCCGGCTCTCCCACATTCCACGAAACCGAACACAAAGCGACGCGTCCTTGCGATGGGTTTCTGATAACGCGGGGGTGGGAGCGCGGCAGGGCTAGCCTGCCGCGCCGACGTGTGACCAAAATCACGATGGTCTGTGACCGAAATCACGTTGATTGCGCGCGGGGCATCTGTTAAACCATTGAATGACGGTCTCCGACTAAAGCCTGACCAAGGAGGTGAGATCTTGACCAGCCCGTGCCGAATCCTGGTCATCGACGACGACGAGCAGATACAGTCGCTGATACGGTTCTGCCTGACGTCGCAGGGGTACCAGGTGTTCTCGGCCGTGTCCGGGAGGGAGGGAACGCACAAGTCGCAGACCCTGCTCCCCGATCTCATCCTGCTGGACATGGTGCTGCCGGACATCAACGGTGTCGAGGTATTCAGGGCCATCCAGGCCCACCAGAAGGCGAGATGGATCCCGGTCATCGTCATGACCGGGCTGGAGGACAGCTCACAGGTCCTCAAGACCGCGGTCCTGGCGCTGGGAGCCGTATCGTTGCTCAAAAAGCCCGTCGCGCCGGAACGGCTGAGTGAAGCCGTCGACTGCGCGCTGTCGATCCACACTCAGGATCAGCGGCGCATTCACCAGACCGGGGTCATCAAGCGCGGCCCCGTGCGCGTGGATCTGAAGGCCCGCAGGGTCAACGTGAAAGGACGTACGATCGGGAAGATACCGCCTTCTCGCTACGACCTCCTCTGCGTGATGCTCTCCAGGCCCGGAGCGGTCTCCAAGCGCGAGTTGATGCACGCCACGGGCGCGGAGAACAAGAACATCATCGAGAAGGCCGTCGAGAGACTGAGGAGCGACCTCGGACCTGAAGGGGAGAGTATCATCCTGACGGTGCCTGGAGGCTACCAGATCGGCACCTGACGGTCCCTCTTCGGCCCGGGATCACCGTAGATCCCGGACAAGCGGGGGGAAAACCAGCCCGGTCCTCAGCGGACCGGGCTGGCCGTTTTCCGGGCCGATCCGCGCGATCCGCCGGTAGGCCCTTGGACCCGGATCGGCGAGGGCCCCATAGCGCGAGCCCGAGGGCCCGATCGGCCCGCCCTTCACCCGCCTCCTCTCGGTACAATACCTACTGACGGATGGTTATTTCGCCCTTTTATCGGAGGGTTTCTCTCATGCCGGCTCCAAGAGCATGGATCGGGTGTTTCCTTATGGCGCTGCCGCTTCTATCCCCCGCCGCCTCGCTGAACGCGTCCGAGAACGCGGTCCCGCAGCCGGCCATCGCGGGGCTTAACGTGGATTGGCAGTCGGCCCGCTACGAGACGAAATCCCTCCATTTCCGTGTCTACCGCGACCTCGCGCGGCGCCTGCAGTCGCAAGGCGAGGATTTCTCCTCGGCGTTCGTCCAACTCACCGCCCTGCTCCGCAGCCGGGCGCGCGGCAACCCGGTCCGGCAGAGGCTGGAGGTCTCGAGCCTGTTCCTCGGGCTGATCCAATGGACCCGCAACGGCGGCCAGCCCGCCTTCCAGGGCCGCGGCGACCTGGCTCTGCACTTCATCTACGGGGGATACCTGGCGGGACAGTTCGGGATGCCGTTGGCCAAGCGGGCCGCCTACGAAAGAGAGCGGCAGAACGCGGGCGAGCCGGGCAACGCATTCGACCTCGACGACTACGGCGCGACGCTGATGGGGGCCTACTGGGCGGCCACGGTCGGCGGCCTCAGGTCGAGGTCCGTGACATGGGTGGACGCCTGGGCCTCCGGAGAGCGGACCCTGAAGGACCTGCCGAAGCTCGCGTTCGGTCAGGTGCCCTTCGGGCTGCTTCCCAACCGGGAGGCGGCGGCGACCGTCGACCACTTCGCCCGCCACGCCATCGACCCGACGTACCTGCCGCTGCTCTCGGATCCGCGGGTCTTGGAAAGGTTTAAGAGGGAGGCTGGACTGCTCTGCGCCCCCGCGGTCCGCGCCGTGCCCGTCGACTAGCGCCGCAGGCAGATTTCCGGCGCTATTAGCTCAGCGCGTCCCGCACCCGGCGGGCCCGGCGGAACATCCCGGACGGGAAGCCCTTCTTCCGGAAAGCATCCATCGTCGCGGAGAACTCCCGGATCGCCGGCTTCAGGTTGGCCCCGTTGCAGGCGCAGATCTCCGACCACAGCCGGGGCTCGGACGCGGCGATACGGGTGAAGTCCCGGAAGGCGTTCCCCGTCAGCCTCCCGGCCCGCGTCCGTCTCCCGGCGAGACGCCTCAAAGAGAGCATATAGGCGGAGGCCAGCAGATGGGGCAGGTGGCTGGTCCACGCGACGATCTCGTCGTGCTCCTCCGGCGTCATCCACAGCGGACGGGCGCCGACATCCTTCCACAGACGCTCGACCGCGGCCTTCGCCCGGGGGGCGACGCGACCCCGCCGGACGCCCGCGGCGAAAAGCGCGCACCATGCGCCCGAGAACAGATCGGCGCGGGCGTGCGGCGCCCCGGCCTTCTCGGAACCCGCGATCGGATGCCCTCCGATGAAGCAGGGGCTTACGGCTCTACGGTCCGCCAGAGCCAGCCCCCGCGCCGCGTCCATGACGCCCTTCTTGACGCTGGCGACGTCCGTGATCACCGCGCCCGGGGAGACCCGGCTCCATATTCCGCGCAGAAGGGCGACGGCCGCCCGGGGAGGAGTGGCCAGCACGACGATATCGGCCCGCAGGAGCGCGGTCGTCGGCCGGGAGCCGCCCGCGTCGACGCAGCCCCTTTTTTTCGCGAGGATCACGGCGCGGGCGTCGGAGTCGATCCCCGCGACGCGGTATCTTCGTCCTCCCGAGCGCGAACGGACCTTTCTCAGGGCGGCGCCCAAAGACCCGCCGATCAGTCCGACGCCGACGATGCTGACCCGGATCGGGGGGAGCATGCCGGGCGGAGTCACAGACTCCGGCCCAGGGCGCCCGCCACCCTCCTCAGGTCGTCGACCATGAGGGCGAACTGGGAGGGAAGCAGCGCCTGGGCGCCGTCCGACAAGGCCTCCGTCGGGCTGTCGTGGACCTCGACGATCAGCCCGTCCGCGCCCGCGGCGATCGCGGCCCTCGACATGGCCGGGATCAGGTCCCGCACGCCGACCCCGTGGGACGGGTCCACGAACACGGGCAGATGAGTGAGCTTCTTGAGAAGGGGCACGGCGGTCAGGTCCAGCGTGAAGCGGGTGGAGCTGTCAAAGCTCCGGATGCCCCTCTCGCAGAGGATGATGCGCTGGTTGCCCTGCGAGGCGATGTACTCCGCGGCCAGGAGCCACTCCTCGATCTTCATGGCCATCCCGCGCTTGAGCATGACCGGCTTCTTCGCCTTCCCGACCTCCTTGAGAAGGAAGGTGTTCTGCGCGTTGCGCGCGCCGATCTGGATGATGTCCGCGTAGGCGGCGATGGAGCGCACGTGGCGCGGGTCCAGGGCCTCGGTGATGAAGGGCAGCCCGGTCATCGCGCGCGCCTCCTTCATCCAGCGGAGGGCCTTATGACCCAGGCCCTGGAACTGATACGGGCTGGTCCGGGGCTTGAAAGCGCCGCCCCGCAGGACGCGAGCGCCGGCCCGCTTCACGGAGTTGGCGATCTCGAACAGGCTCTCCTTCTTTTCGACGGAGCAAGGGCCGGCGATCACCACGAGCGCCGGGCCGCCTATCTTGACGCCCCGCACGTCGATGACCGTATCGGCCTTCTTGAACTCGCGGCTGACGAGCTTGTAGGGCTTGGAGATGGCCGTGACGATCTCGATCTCGTCGATCCCCTCGAACTGGGACCGGTGGACGGCGGCGTTGGGCCCGATGACGCCGATGATGACCTTCTCGGCGCCCCGGGAAAGATGGGCCTTGAGCTTGAGCTTCTTGATCTTCCTGAGGACGTCGTCGATCCCCTTCTTGTTGACTCCGCTCTTGAGCGTCAGGATCATGGATTCTCCCTAGGAGTGCGAGTAATTAGTGGCATACATCTGCGCCGCGCGATATTGGAGCGAGCCAAAGCGATGCGAGGCGCGCATACCCGTAGGTATGTAAGCCGAGCAGCGCGCAGGCGTAGCCCAATAGCGCGCGGCCCTGATTGGGAAGGAAAACGTTTCGGAAATATGCATCATTTCTCCTTTGAGGGAGGCCCGATCCCGGCTAATTTCGTCGTTGCTCCTCGGTTGCATAGCTTAAGCTATGCGCCCTCGTCGCGCCTAGAAATTGTCTCAGCATCGGGCCTCGCAGGTGTATGCCACTAATTGCTCGCACTCCTGGTCCGGATCGTGGACCCGGAGGCCGCGGCCGTCACGCTTTCGGGTAGCTCCCCAGCACCTTCACGTGCGCGCTCCTCTGGCTCAGATGCCGCAGGGCCTTCTTCACGGGCGCGTCCGTCGCGTAGCCCAGGAACTCCACGAAGAAGATATACTCCCACGGCTTGGTCTTGCTCGGCCGCGATTCGATCTTTGTCAGGTTGATGCCGTTCCTCTTAAAGCCTTCCAGGGCCTCGTAGAGCGCGCCCGCCCGGTCCTTGATCACGCACAAAAGCGAGGTCTTGTCCGCCCCCGTCTTGGGGGGCGTCTTGAGACCGAGCGCCACGAAGCGCGTCAGGTTCTGCGAGAAATCCTCGATACGGGAGGCCGCGACCTTCAGGTGGTAGAGCTCCTGGGCGAACAGGGAGGCGATCGCGCCGGCCTTCACGTCCACGGCCGCCTGCATGGCGGCGTCCGCGGTGGACGTCGTGGGGTAGGTGGGCACGCCGGGCAGATTCTTGTCGAGCCACTTGCGGCACTGAGCGAGCGCCTGGGGATGGGAGTAGACGGACTCGATCTTCTTGAGGTCCCCGGAGGTGGAGAGCAGGTGGTGCGAGATCTCCTGGACGTACTCCGCTGCGATCTGGACCTCCGAGACGTTGAACATGTCCACCGTCTCGTGGACGACGCCCTCGAGCGAGTTCTCGATCGGCACGACCCCGTAGTCCACGAGGCCCTTCTCGACGGACTTGAATACCTCGGGGATCGACCGGCACGGCGCGTACTTCGCCGCCCGCCCGAAGCCCCGCAGGGCGACCTGGTGGGTGAAGGTGGCCTCCGGGCCGAGGTAGGCGATGCCGAACTCCTTCTGGGTGGACCGGCAGAGATGGATGATCTCCCGGAAGACGGCCTTCAGGTCTTCCGCGCGGAACACCTTCGACTTGAACCTGGCCAGCTGGGAGTAGATCTGCTGCTCGCGCTCCGGGGCGTGGATGGCGGCTCCGCCCCGGTCCTTCAGCGTCCCGATCGCGGAGGCAAGGCGGACCCTCTTCTCCAGGAGGCCGACGAACTGCCGGTCGAGGCGGTCGATCTCACCCCGCAGCCTCTTGATCTTGGCCTTTTTCTCCTTGATCGCCATGGGCACCTCGGCGCGGTCGATATCGACGGCGGATTCCCCGCCGGAGTCCGCCGGGAAGCGGGCCGCCGACCCGCGCCGCCACATTATACCTTTAAAGAGAGGATGGAGTGAGCGCGCCGTTCTTGCAGCCCGTGGCAAAAGTATTTCGGATGGCGAAATCGCCTGGAGCGAGCCGAGCCAAGGCGCGACGAGGGAGCATCCCTCGACGGGATGTGACCGAGGAGCAACGCAGGCGCAGGCCGCATCCAGGCGATTGCAGGCCCCGGAAGACTTTTGCCACGGGCTGCTAGCGAACAAGCCAGGGAGAGTGTCGTCCCAGGCTGAACAAAATCAGCATTTTGTTCAGCTGACCCGCCTGAAACCACGACAGATCGCTCCGCTCAATCGAAGAAGGGCCGCAGCAGAACCCCCCGACTAAACAAATTGCGGGGGAAGTGTTTGGCGGCGGTTCGCCTGTCGTCCCTCAGCTTGCCGAAAGCTCTGAAGCAGTAGTGTCCGCGAATGCCGTGTTAGCGCTATCGACAGCACCGAACGTAACAGTCGTAGTCAGAGTATCTAGTGTAGCAGCTCCACCCATTCCCGGATGGATAGTCTTTTTGCCTTCCTTGGGCTTGGGTGTGATACAGGCCGCCCCCCGTCATTGTGTATCCCGCCGGGCACGTGACAGTGATTGTTTGCTGGCTGCTACCCCGCTGTTTCTGAGTCGTGCAGTCTGCGGTTCCTGACGGTCCCTCCGGGCCCTGAGGACCTGCTGGACCTACTGGTCCCGCCGAGCCTTGTGCCCCCGTGGGGCCTTGGGGGCCCTGAGAGCCCGTTGGCCCTCTTGCCCCAGCATCTCCTTTCGGTCCCGCCTCCCCCTGGGGACCCGCAGGGCCCGTGTCTCCCTTATCGCCCACGTCTCCCTTGAGTCCCTGCGGGCCAGTGTTCCCTGCGTCGCCCTTGGCTCCCAACGGCCCGGTGTCTCCCGTGTCGCCCTTGGGGCCGGTGTCTCCGGTATCGCCTTTGGGCCCAGTGTCCCCCGTGTCTCCTTTCGGACCGGCGATGCTCGTCACGTTGGCCAACTCCACAGGTCCCTTGACCTTCATAAGCAGCGCGCCGTCCTCGTCCACTTCCAGAGTGCGCTTCGTCCCGCTCGAGTCCGTTCCACGCAGCACCCCGCTATCCTCGGCCGCAGCCAGTGCCGGCCAAGCCAAAATCACTGCCCCCAAGATCAGCAGCTTCTTCATCATCGCCCCCTGTCCAAGCGCCCTCGCGCTCGAATCCAAGATAGTATAGGCCATGAGCCGCGGACTTTTCAAGGACAGCGGCTGACTTTGATGCAGAAAAAGCGATTATGGAATAAGCGCAAAAAATACTGTCAGCGAATTGCGCTAGCCCGGACCAGAGTAGCGTGCTCAGCAACGAGAGGAAGCGGGTCAGGCTGAGGACGGCGGCTGATGGCGCATTATCATGAGTATGATAATGCTGTTTTGCGTACTCATAGCCCCCTGGAGCCGGCCCCCAGCCCCGACCCGCTCCCCTAGACCGGAAGCCCCCGCTTGGCACTCTCCTCTTTGATGATCTGGACCAGCACGGCCGCGGAGGCCTCGGGCGCTGGGGGCTCGGTGTCGCCGCGCCAGTGGCCCTTGAGCTTCAGGGCCAGCTCGAGATGAGCCCGGCGCTCTCCCCACGCGACAACCTCGCGCGTCTCTGTCACCTTGCCGGCCCTCTGGAAGAACTTCATTTCTTTGGCCTCCAAGCCCTGCTCGAGCTTCTCCAAGAGCCTCTCATCTCTGAGCTTGGGCCGCGTGGCCATCATGGCCCGGAGTTCGGCCTGGACGTGGGGATTTCTTAGCGCGCGATAGGCTGATTGGCGGGGCTGTTTGTATGCAGCTTGTATGCCAATCTCCGTCAGAGAAGCCGTGGGGTTCCTGAGCCGGGCTCGGACGAGCTTCTTCTGCTGCTTGGAGAGTCTGCGCTTGGTCATTTACCGCCTCTATCCGGACGCTTCCCTACTCCTCCAGAGATGAAGTCCCATCAACATAGGGTAACAGGTTTCTTGTCTATCAGCGGCCGGAAAATGCTCCTCGGCCACAGCCGGAGGAATATCCTTGCCGGTGCGGAGGGCCTGCTCGATGATCTGGCGGTGGATGGCGGGGTCTACGTTGGGGAAGCGCTTGGGGAAGTCCGACGAGGTGAGACTGGCTAGGTTCCTCGGGATGGGAATGGCTCCGCTAACAGACGCGCCCGAAGAAACGCCCCCTCGCTAACACACTGTGGACGGAACGGACCTATTTTAGCCAGCCTTCCTTCTTTCCCTTCTCGAAGCCGGGCGGGCGGCTGTCTTCCCAGCCTTGTTTCTCGCCCTTGCCGAAACCGGAAGGGGTCTCCTCCAGCCCGGGGGCCAGATCGCAGGCGTCTCCCACGCCATCGGTATCACCAGAAAGACAGATTGCATCTCCTCCGAAGTAATCTTCCCCCTCGCCATAATAATTAGTTCCATAACAATCGACATTGCCGTCTGCTTTGAGAATGCAGTTATGAGCATGTCCGGCGCCCACTCCGATCGCGTCTCCTCCAAAGTAATCTTCTGCCTGGCCATACGAATTCCATCCATAACAATCGACATTGCCGTCTGATTTGAGAATACAGGTATGATAGTATCCGGCCGCCACTCCCACCGCATCTCCTCCGAGATAATCATTCGCTTGGCCATATTGATTCTTTCCATAACAATCGACATTGCCATCTGTCTTGAGAATGCAGGTATGAACATAGCCGGCTGACACTCCCACCGCATCGCCTCCGGAGTAATCTTCCGCTTGGCCAAAATTATAACTTCCATAACAATCGACATTGCCGTCCGATTTGAGGATACAGGTATGCCCTCCTCCGGCCGCCACTCCTACCGCATCGCCTCCGGAGTAATCTGTCGTGCCGCCAAAGTTATCCTGTCCATAACAGTCGACATTGCCGTCTGATTTGAGGATACAGGTATGTGCCACTCCGACTGCCACGCCTACGGCGTCTCCTCCGCAGTAATCTTCCGCTTGGCCGAGACCATTATAGCCCCGACAATCGACATCGCCGTTTGATCTGAGAATACAGGAATGATACTGGTTGGTCGCCACGCCCACGGCATCTCCTCCGGAGTAATCTTCTGCGTTGCCGAGGAAATCATATCCATCACAATCGACATTGCCGTTTGATTTGAGAATGCAGGTATAGAAATTTCCGGCCGCTATACCCGTAAGCCCGCTGGGGTTCTCTGCACAAACACCACCTTCAGCTCTCGCCATTCCAGCGCTCAGCAAGCAGACCAAGACCGGCAAACCAAGCAATGCCACAAATTTCTCCATTCTCCGGTTCATTTTCCTCTCCTCCTCCAAGCCCCTCCGGCCTGTCGCCGTTAGTATGATTTGAATCCGCTGACAAGTCAAGGACAAGCCCCCGACAAACACATGGAAATAACGTTGATAAAACAAGCATTAATATTTCCTGTCATCTGGGTGAGGAACTGCGGGGCTCGGTGGACCGAGTGGGGGATTACTACCTGACGGGAGCATCCCCACTGAGAGGAAGCGGGTCAGACTGAGGTGGGGCGGCGAATTACTGCGAGACGGGAGCGGCCCCGCCAACATCTTCCATGGGATCGTCGAAGACTTCCTTCTCTCGCCTTCTCCGACGATAAGCCCACGGTGCCTCGGGGTTGTCCTGGGCCCATAGGCCGCGGCGGGCTTCCCTGGCCTCCTTCTCAAGCTCGCCCAGGCTCTCATCGTCTGAGTAGTGGCGATACCACCAGGCATAGCCTGCCCGGATAGCCTCTCGGTTGAGGCCGGAACAGCTTCGGCACGTCGCACGCCTCCGAGGCGAGGTCCTTCCGGGTGGTTGTGCGGCCCTGACCCCGGAGCAGCCTTGATTATTTTGGCATATCAGAAGTCCACCTCTTGAGAAAGCGTAAGTCCCGTGCTCTTCTCGGGCATTGATGGAATCGGGCTCACCCATCATGCTTGCGGGCTCTCGGACCGGGGCTCCAGCGGGAACTTCCCGAGGCTTCGCTCGTACGTGTGGGGGTGACCGAGCCTCCCGTCGCGGCAACGCCGGGCCTTAGGCCGGACGGCACGGCCGCCCTCCGGATTGGACGCCGCACCTGCCGCCGACGCCCTTCCCTAGCAGCCCGTGGCAAAAGTCTTCCGGGGCCCGCAATCGCCTGGAAGCGGCCTGCGCCTGCGTTGCGACCGAGCGTTATCGCGAGGAAGTGCCGCGTCCAGACGCCGTTGGGTAGCGGCCTCTTCGCTTACATACCCTGCGGGGATGCTCCCTCGTCGCGCCTTGGCTCGGCTCGCTCCAGGCGATTTCGCCATCCGAAATACTTTTGCCACGGGCTGCGAGGGCGTTCGGCACGGCGCCCCTGCCGGGGTCGACGCCGCGCCGAAGCCGGAGGCCGCTGAGTCCGCCATGCTGGCCAAAGTCTGGTCGGCGGCGGTCCGGGGCATCGAGGGCTTCCCCGTGGGGGTGGAGCTGGACCTGGCCAACGGCCTGCCCAGCTTCACGACCGTGGGACTTCCCGACAGCTCGGTGCGCGAGGCGCGCGACCGGGTGGTCTCCGCCGTCCGCAACTCCGGGTTCAAGTTCCCCAGCCGCCGAGTGACCGTGAACCTGGCGCCGGCCGAGTGGCGCAAGGCGGGCACCCAGCTGGACCTGCCCATCGGTCTGGGAATCCTGATCGCCTCCGGCCAGCTGGAGGCCGCGGAGTGGGCCGGGGAGCGCTGCTTCCTGGGCGAGCTGGCCCTGGACGGCGGCGTGCGGCCGGTCTCCGGGGTGCTCGCCATGGCGGCCGCGGCGCGGGCGAAAGGCCTGCGGGGCGTGGTCCTGCCCCGGGCGAACGGCCCTGAGGGGGCCCTCAGCGGGATCGGCTCGCACGGCGTGAGCTCGCTTCGCGAGGCGGCCGAGCTCGTGCGCTCCGGGCGTCCCGCGCTGGAGGAGCCCGCGGAGCGGGTGGAGCCTCCGGAGCCGGAGCCGGAGCGCGAGGATCTGGCCGATGTCCGGGGCCAGTCGCTCGCGCGGCGGGCTCTTGAGATCGCGGCCGCGGGAGGGCACAACCTGCTTATGGTGGGGCCGCCCGGGACGGGGAAGTCCATGCTGGCTCGCCGGCTTCCCGGCATCTTGCCTCCCTTGGATCCCGAGGAGGCCCTGGAGGTGACGAAGGTCTATTCCGCGGCGGGCCGGCTGCGGGCGGGAGGCGGGCTGGTGCGGCGGCGTCCGTTCCGGGCTCCGCATACGACCGCGTCCACGCCGGCGATGGTGGGTGGAGGGCCGCAGTGCCGCCCGGGCGAGCTCGTGCTCGCCCACCGGGGGGTCCTGTTCCTCGACGAGCTGCCCGAGTTCTCCAGGGCCTCCCTCGAGGCGCTGCGCCAGCCGCTCGAGGACCGCAGGGTGACGGTGGCGCGGCTGAAGGACACCATCGAGTATCCGGCCGATTTCACCCTCGTGGCCGCGATGAACCCCTGTCCGTGCGGCTATGGCGGCAGCCGGACCCGGGCGTGCCGGTGCACGGAGCGCGCGGTGGCGCGCTACCGGGCGAAGATCTCGGGCCCGTTGCTGGACCGGATCGATCTGCAGGTTGAAGTGGCTGTCGTATCTTTTGCACAGTGGTCTCTGCGGGACGGCGCCTCTCCGGAATGCTCGGCTTCCGTGCGGCGGCGGGTCATCGGGGCGCGCGAGGCCGCCCGGGCCCGCTCGGGCGGGAAAGGAGCCTGCCTCAACGCGGGGCTCTCCCCGCGGGAGCTCAGGGCCTTCTGCGTCCCGGACCCGGAAACGTGGGAGCTGCTCGAGTCGTCCGCCCGGAGGAGGCGCTTCTCGCCCCGGGCGCTGGACCGCCTGCTTCGGGTGGCGCGCACGATCGCGGACCTGGAGGGCGGGCCGGCCATCCGTCGGAGGCACATGGCGGAGGCGCTTCAGTATCGCGCTCTTGACCGGGCGGCGGAAGAGAATTGAGTTCAGAATGGCGTCGTATTAAGGTAAGATGTTCCACCATACAGCGGCTGAACGCGTTTTTGCGGCGCATATTAAGGAAAGAAGCGGGGGCGTCGGCGAACGTGGCCGCCGGGGAGCGACTATGCGCTATCTATTGTTAGGGTTCCTGCTGGTCTGCTGCGCGGGCGTCCGCGCTCAGGACGATGCGGCGGAGGTCCGAAAGGACACCATACAGGTGGAGACCGATCATGAGGTGATCAAGGCCGACAACTTATGGGAACTCGCCGAGCATTTCTACAAGAACCCCTGGCTGTGGCCGCGCATCTACGAGGCCAATAAGGACAGGATCAAGGATCCCCACTGGATCTATCCGGGCCAGGTGTTCGTGATTCCCGGCCTTGGGAAGACGGTGACCATCGTCAAGGAGATGCCCAAGCCGGAACCCCCGCCGCCCCCTCCTCCGGAGCCCGTCGAGGAGGAGCCTCCTCCGATCGTGTACCGCCCGAACAAGGGCAGCGGAGCCATCACCTTGCCGGACTCGCTGTCGGAGCGGATACCCGTGGGGATGACCGGCCAGCAGCCGTCGATGTACCGCATGCGGATGGCGGAGGACTGGGAGCCGGACGGGCGGGTCCTCGAATACCAGGACCGGGAGAGCATGGTGGCGGCCGGCGACATGATCCGCGTGCGCATCGACGGGCACGTGCGCAAGCGGCAGCGCTACGCGGTCTACCGGCGCGGCGCGCCGACCGAGGCGGACACCGACAAGTCGGCGAAGTACGTCCAGAAGGTCGGCCTCATCGAGGTCGTCGGACGGCTCTCCGACGGGGAATACCGCGCCGTGATCCTGAAATCCGGCGGCGCGATCCAGTTGGGCGACATCCTTAAACGGGAGCAGTGAGGCGACCCTATGCGCAAGTGGATCATCATCCTGGCGATCCTGATCGGGGGCGGTTGGTACGTCAAGACCCACTATACGCCCCAGGATGTGCTCAAGTACGCCAAGGAGCATCCGGACCCCAAGAAGGCCGCCAAGCTCGAGTACTACGTGGGGACGTATTACTTCGCGCGCGACCGGAAAGCCGAGATGGTCGGAGCGTACAACCAGCTGCTGACGGACCATCCCACGTGCCAGTACGCGCCCAAAGCGCTGCTGCGCGTCGGGAACTACTACAAGGATCAGCGCGACTACGATACGGCTCGGGAGCTGTACTTACGCTACATGGAGGACTTCCCCGAAGGGTTCGATATCAATAAGGTGAAGCAGAAGTACGAGTTCGTGAAGTTCAAGTGAACGGATATGGCCGGCGGTGAGCTTCCCTTCGCGGATCTGGTGCGCGAGCGCATGAGGCGGCACGGGATCGGTCTGCGCGAGCTGTGCCGGGCCGTGGACCTCGACCCGTCTTTCTTCTCGAAAGTCCTCGCGAACAAGCGCAACCCGCCGGCCGAGGAGGACGTCTTGCGCCGGATCGCCGGCGAGCTGGATATCGACGCGCCGCGCCTGGTCGTGGCCGCGGGCCGCATCCCGAAGGAATGGCGGCAGCTCTGGACCGACGGGACTCTTTTCGAGTCGGTGCACGGCATGGCTACGGGACGGAAGCCTTCGACGCCTGGGCCCCGCGTCCAAGGGGACGCGGGAAGGACATCCCTGCCGGCCGTCGCGGAAGCGAGGCCCGAGGCGCGCGAGGCTCCGGTCAGGAGGGCTCCGTTCGCGCGCCGGGATCTGGAGGAAGAGCTTCTATGACGCGCGGGACGGGGGGGATGCCCCGGGGGAGGGCGCGGCCGGAGAGCATCGACCCGGACCGCGAGGTCCGGCGGTGCCGGGAGCTCGGGGTCCGCATGGTGGGGCGGGACTCCGGCCTCTATCCCGAGCTCCTGCAGACGATCCCCGACGCGCCCCGGGTGCTCTACGTGCGGGGCCGCCTGCCCCTCATGGCTCCGGCCCTGGCGCTGGTGGGTTCGCGCCGCCCGAGCCTGTACGGACGGCGCATGGCGCGCCGGTTCGCGGGGGATTGCGCCGCCGCCGGGATCGTGGTCGTCAGCGGCCTGGCGCGCGGCATCGACGCCGAGGCCCACCAGGCGGCGTTGGGGGCCGGCGGCGTCACGTGGGCCGTGCTCGGCTCGGGCCTGGACCGGGTCTATCCCCCGGAAAACGCCTCCCTGGCCGAGCGGATCGTGGAGGCCGGCGGGGCCCTCGTCAGCGAGGTGCCGCTGGGCGGCCCGCCCGTCGCGCGGAACTTCCCGCTGCGCAACCGCATCCTCTCCGGCCTGGCCTGGGGCACGGTGGTGATCGAGGGGGACGGCAGGTCCGGCTCGCTGATCACCGCCCGGGCGGCGGCCGAGCAGGGCCGCGAGGTCTTCGCCGTGCCGGGTCCGGCGGACGCGGCGCTCAGCGAGGCCCCCCACTCCTTGCTGCGCAAGGGGGCCCGGATCGCGACCGGCCTCGGCGACGTGCTCGACGAGCTCCCCAGGCTCGGCGTCCGGGAGCTTTGGAGGCCCCAAGAGCCGGAGGGATCGGCCCCCGCGCGGGGGCTTTCCCTCAATGAAAAAAGGATTTTCGAATTACTGGGTTCCCATTCCTTGAGCTTGGAGGATATGGTCTCCGAGACGGGCTGGGACGTTCCCCGGCTGGTCCACGTCCTTACGGAAATGGAAGGCCGGGGCTTCGTCAGCCCGCTCCCGGGACAACGCTATGCCCGCACCTAGAAAGAAGACAACGATATCCCCCGCCCCGGCCGCCAAGGCCGGAGCCGCGGGTAAGAAGCCCAGCCGGCGCCGGACCAAGGGGGCCGCGCGAGCGAACCTCCTCATCGTTGAGTCGCCGGCCAAGCAGAGGACGATATCCCGTTTCCTCAAGAAGGGGTTCGTCGTGGCCAGCTCCTACGGACACGTCCGGGACCTGCCGGAGAAGAAGCTCGGCGTGGACGAGAAGAAGGACTTCGAGCCCACCTACACGCTCCTGGCCCGCACGAAGAAGCTCCTGCCCGAACTCAAGAAGCTGGCCAAGAACGCGGAGTACGTGTACCTCGCGACCGACCACGACCGGGAGGGGGAGTCGATCGCCTGGCACCTCGTCGAGATCCTGGGCCTGGAACCTTCCAAGATCCGCAGGATCACGTTCCATGAGATCACCCCGCAGGCTATCACCGCGGCGCTCGAGTCCCCCCGCGACGTGGACCTTTCGCTCGTCCACGCCCAGCAGGCGCGCCGCGTCATCGACCGCCTCGTCGGCTATAAGCTCTCGCCGCTGCTGTGGCGGAAGATCCGCCGCGGCCTCTCCGCCGGCCGCGTCCAGTCCGTGGCCGTGCGCCTGCTCGTCGAGCGCGATAAGGAGATCGCCGCTTTCGAGACGGAGCCTTTCTGGACGCTTTCCGCGACGTTCCTCAAGCCGGACCATCCTCCGCAGTTCGAGGCGCGCCTCTCGGAGTGGAAGGGCCAGAAGGTCGAGCTGTCGCGGACCTACCAGCTCTTCGCGGAGGAGTACCGCGTCAAGACCAGCATCTTCAAGGCCGAGGGCGACGTGGAAGCCGTCCGCCAGGCGCTCGCCGGAGGGGTCTACAAGGTCACCCGCGTCGAGCGCAAGGAAGTCCGTCGGCGTCCGGCCCCGCCGTTCATCACGAGCACGCTTCAGCAGGCGGGCTCCCAGCAGCTGGGCTTCGCCGCCGAGCGCACGATGCGCATCGCGCAGAGCCTCTACGAGGGCGCCGACATCGGCGCGGACGAGCCGACCGGCTTGATCACCTACATGAGGACGGACTCGGTCAACGTCGCCGACGCCGCCCGGCAGGAGGCCGCCGCGTTCGTGAAGTCGAGCTACGGCGACGCGTACGTGCCCGATAAGCCTCCGGTCTACACCAGCAAGGTGAAGGGCGCGCAGGAGGCCCATGAGGCGATCCGGCCGACGAGCGTCCACCGTACGCCCGACTCGGTCCGCAAGTTCCTGACGCCCGAGCAGGCGAAGCTCTATACCCTCATCTGGAAGCGCTTCCTCGCCAGCCAGATGAAAGAGGCCTTGTTCGACACCATCTCCGCCGATATAAGCAGCGGCGACGCGGTGTTCCGCGCCGCGGGCAGGACGCTCAAGTTCGACGGCTTCCTGCGGGTGCTCAAGGACAAAGCCGAGGAGGATGGAGCCGAGGAGGACAACGGCAAGGACAACGGGGGCGAGGAGAAGCGCTTGCCGGATCTCGAGGAAGGGGACGCGGTGGAGATCGAGAAGCTCTCCCCGGACGGCCGCAAGACGAGCCCCCCTCCGTACTACAACGAGGGCAGCCTCATCCGGGCCCTGGAGAAGCACGGCATCGGGCGGCCTTCGACCTACGCGCCCACCATCAAGACCATCGTCGACCGCGGCTATGTGCGCCGCGGCACGAAGGACCGCCGCCTGACCCCGGCCGAGCTCGGGACCCTCGTCGTCGAGCGGCTCAATAAGCACTTCGCCGAGCAGATGAGCCTGAGCTATACGGCCCATGTCGAGGAGCAGCTCGACCAGGTCGCGGAGGGCTCGGACCGCTGGCAGGACGTGGTCGGCAACTTCTACGGCCCGTTCGCGAAGGCCTTGGCCCTGGCTCAAGATAAGATGGAGGACTCCCGCGTCGAGCCGAAGGAGTCCGACGAGACGTGCCCCGTCTGCGGGGCCAAGATGCTCATCCGCGAGAGCCGCTTCGGGAAGTACCTGTCCTGCGGCAATTTCCCCAGGTGCCGCGGCAAGATGCAGCTCGACGGCGAGGGGAAGAAGATCGTGCCGGAGGCCACCGACGAGACCTGCGACCTGTGCGACAAGCCCATGGTGATCCGCACCGGACGCAAAGGGAAGTTCCTGGCCTGCTCGGGCTACCCCAAGTGCAAGAACACGTATTCCCTCGACGCCCAGGGGCGCAAGATCGAGGGCTCCCGGCCCATCATCACCTCCCGCAAGTGCAACAAATGCGGCAGCGCGATGTGGATGCGTCTGGGCAAGCGCGGGCACTTCCTGGCCTGCTCGGGCTTCCCGAAGTGCCGGAACCTCAAGCCTCTCTCGAAAGTGGACGCCGAGACGCTGAAGGCCGAAGCGGACGCGGCGAAAGGCAAAGCCGTACCTCATCCCGAATCTTCTAAGGAAGGTACGTCCCCGCCGGGCGGTGACGAGCCGCGCACCGAGCCCGGAGGGCCCCGTGCCGCGCCCGATGAGAAAGTGCGTAAGGGTGCTGGTGGTGCCGGCGAAGCCGGTGCTGGCGCGGCTAAAGGCAAAGTCGTACCTCGTCGAAAATCTTCTAAGAAAGGCGCGTCCCCACCGGGCGGGGACGAGCCGCGTGGCGTCGGCGAAGCCGGTGCGGACGCGGCTAAAGGCAAGGCCGCCGCTCCCGCCGATCCCGTCGAGAAAGGGGCCTCCCCGGAGGGCGGGCCCGCGCCCGCTCCCCCTGAGGAAGGCATGTCCCCGCAAGGCGGGGGCGAGGCGGGCGAGAAGAAGGGGTAGCGTGAAGATCTGGATCCAGCGTTTCCTCACCGCGCTGCGGTCCCGACGCAACTGCTCCGTCCATACCCTCCGCGCGTACGCCGCCGACCTCTCCGAGTTCGAGGTTTTCTGGCGGCGGCAGGGGGGGGGCGATGTCTCGGAGTTGACCCGCCAGCGGGTGCGCGCCTACCTCGCGAAGCTTCAAGGCCGGGGCCTCGGGCGCAACAGCGTGCTCCGCAAGGTCTCCTGCCTGCGCTCCTTCTGCGCTTTCCTGCGCGAGGAGAAGGCCCTGGCCCGGGACCCTTTCCTCAATATTCCCATTCCGAAGGCGGAGAAACGGCTCCCGCGGTTCCTCACGGAGAGCGAGACGAGCGCCCTTATGGAGCGCGGAAGCCAGGGGAGCGGCTGGATGCGGCTTCGCGATAGGGCCATCCTGGAGCTATTGTACTCGAGCGGGCTGCGCCGCGCGGAGCTGGGCCGTCTCAACGTGGTGGACGTGGACTTCGTGGGCGGCGTGGTGCGGGTCTTCGGCAAGGGAGCCCGCGAGCGCATCGTTCCGGTGGGTGATCCGGCCCTGAAGGCAATCCGGGACTATCTGAACGTCCGCCCCAGACCGGCGACCGCCGGCAGGACGGAGCCGCTCTGGATCAACGCCAAGGGCGGGCGCCTCAGCGATGGAGGCGTGGCGCTGGTGGTCAAGCGGTGCGTGCGGGAAGCCGGCCTGCTCAAGACGGCCTCTCCGCACGCCCTCAGGCACAGCTTCGCCACCCAGCTCTTGGACCGGGGATGCGACCTGCGCTCCCTTCAGGAGATGCTGGGCCACAAGACCCTCAGCACGACGCAGATATACACCCACACCACTCTGGAGAAGCTGCGGAAGGTATACAAGAAGAGCCATCCGCGGGCGAAGTCCGCGTCCCTCCCCCGCGGGGAGGGATCGCGCGCTGTCGAGGGGGCGGATTCTCCCCCCGGACATAGGCGGCCCCCCGCGGGGGGGCCACCGGCATGAAAGACAAGGTCACGCTCCTCATGGAAGAGACCGGCTGCGACCGCAGCGAGGCAGAGCTGGCGCTCCAGCTTTGCGGCTACGACCTCGAGAGCGCCGTGCAGGCGGTCCCGCGTCTCTTCCAGAACATCATGATCCTCAAGGGCCGCTTCCGCGTGGAAAGCGAGTCCCTCTACGGCCTGTGGCTGGCGATCCTCAACCTCCGGGAGCGGCGGTTGCTGCGCGCCCGGGCCGTGATATCCTACAACCCCGCCGTTTTCGCCTCCGAGCTCGACCAGCACTGGTTCGACTTCGAGGGGCGGCTCTACGCCTGCCGCTTGTGGTCCGGGACCATGCAGCAGCTGAGCCAGGAGGTGGAGGGGCTGCTGACGTCCCTTTTCGACGCGCCCGAGGCCGGCCACTTATATGAGGAAGGAGCTCATCTCGGTGATGAGGCGTTCGAGCCGTTGCGGGCGCTGCTTGCCAAGCGCCTCGGGGGGGGCGTGGAGCTCCAGGCCCGGCAGGACGTGCTCGACATGAGCCAGTTCCAGGAGGTCCGGCCGATGGCGGAGGCCCCGCGGGACAAGAGGCCGAAGTCGCGGATCGCCAAGCGCGCCGGCGGCTCCTCGCAGGGCCCGGTCGGGCTTCTCATCCTCAACGTGGCGCTCGAGCCGGATGCCGAAGGCGCGGCGGCGAGCGAGCTCCGCGCCGGGGACCTCGTCTACGCCGCCATCGACGACCAGCGCGACATCGCGCAGTACCTGGCGCGCCTGTTGGGCGTCCCGGCGACCGGCCTGCCGCATCCCCGGGAGGAGGGCCCCCCGCGGGTCCCCGTGGAGCCCGGCCCGGACGGCAAGGCCCGGTCCGTGGAGGAGGCGGCGCCGCTGCTCGTCCCGGTCGAGGCGATCGAGAGGGCCGCCGGCGAGGTGACGATCCGGGTCCGGTTCTCGGCCGGTGTATGCGGGGACGTCTCCGTGCCGGAGGACCTCCGGGTCCGGGTCTCCCGGCGGACGGGCAGGACGCCTTGGTGGAGGAAGATCTTCGGACGATAGCCGCCGGCCGGCGCGCCTGAGAGGATGTCATGCATTCATTAGCGGTCGTGGGATTGCAGTGGGGAGACGAAGGAAAGGGAAAGCTCGTCCATCTGCTGAGCCGCGGATGCGGGCTCATCGCCCGCTTCCAGGGCGGCAACAACGCGGGCCATACGGTGGTCTTCGGGGGAAAGACCTTCAAGCTGCACCTGACTCCGTCGGGGATACTCATCCCGGGCACGAGGGCCGTGATCGGAAACGGCGTGGTGGTCGACCCCCGGGTGCTCTACAAGGAGGTCCGCGGGCTCGAGCGCCGCGGGATCCGGGTGCGCGGGCGTTTGCGCGTGAGCCTCGCGGCCCACGTCCTGCTCCCCAGCCACGTCCTGCTCGACGGGTCGCGCGAGGAGGGGGGGCGCGGCATCGGGACGACGCGCAGGGGCATCGGGCCCTGCTACGAGGACAAGGCGGCCCGCGTCGGCATCCGCGTGGCGGACTACCTTGAGCCCGAGGTTTTCCGCTCCCTGCTCGATAAGAACATCCGCGTGCGCGCGGCCGAGCTCAAGCGCGTCAAGCCGCTCAAAAAGATCCGGGAGGACGTCTTCAAGGATTACGCCAAGCTGCGCCGGTTCCTGGCTCCGCTGGCGGCCGACACGGCGGAGATCATCGAGAGCCATCTCGCGGCCGGCAAGCGCGTGCTCTTCGAGGGCGCGCAGGGCGCGATGCTCGACTTGGATTACGGCACCTACCCGTTCGTGACTTCCTCGAGCACTCTGGCGGGGGCCGCGGCGACGGGCTCCGGCATCGGGCCCACGCGCATCGGCGCGGTCCTGGGCGTCGCCAAGGCCTACACCACGCGCGTGGGGGGCGGACCGTTCCCGACCGAGGTGTTCGGGCACGTCGCGGATTTCATCCGGCATAAGGGCGCGGAGTACGGGACGACGACCGGCCGCCCGCGCCGCATCGGCTGGCTCGATCTGGTGCAGCTCAAGTGGGCGGTCCGCTCGCACGGGGCCGGCCAGGTGGCGATCACCAAGCTCGACACGCTGGCGAACATCCACCCGCTGCGGGCGTGCGTCGCCTACCGTCTCGGGCGGCGCACGCTCCCCGGCTATCCTTACTCTCGGGACAGCCTCTTCGAGGCCGAGCCGGTCCATGAGTCGTTCCCCGGATTCAGCGGGGACATCTCGGGCGTCCGCCGGTTCTCGGACCTGCCGCGGGGCGCGCGCGACTACGTCCAGTGGATAGAGAGCCGGCTCGGGATCCCCGTCCGCATCGTCTCCGTGGGCAAGAGCAGCGAGCAGACGATCCTGCGCGGCCGGCGCGTGTTGTAGCGCCGGCCGGACCCACTCCCGACAGATCCGGGTGTAAGGCGCGCCCCGCCCGGCGGGCACGAGGCACCCATCGGTTCCGGCGGGCACGAGGCACCCATCGGTTCCGGCGGGCACGAGACCCCCATCGGCCCCGGCGGGCACGAGGCACCCATCGGTCCCGGCGGGCACGAGACCCCCATCGGCCCCGGCGGGCACGAGGCACCCATCGGTGCCGGCG
>JBDREN010000036.1:0-23000 GCA_043819795.1 Elusimicrobiota bacterium | reverse complement strand
GGGCCGCGGCGGCCGCGCCCAGGGGGGCCGGCCGACGCTGGCGCCCGCCGCGCTGTTGGGCCTGTGCGTCTGCGCCCTGCTCGTGGTCGGGACGCGATACGTGAGCGACCAGCTGAGCGTAAAGAGGATGGCGCAGGCCATCAACGAGAGGATCGCGGGCCTCGACGCCGGCACCGGGGCCCGCCTGTTGAGCTACGACACCTACCTGCACGGGATCCCGTTCTACACGGGCCGCCCGGTCGACGTGGTCAACTGGACCGGGGAGATGCACTACGCCAAGCGCTTCGCGCGCTTCGCCCACCGCTTCGGCGACGACGCCACGATACGGGCCCTTCCCGAGCCCGGATTCCGGACGTTCGTCGTGCTCAAGCGCAGGGAGCTGGACAATTTCCTCGCGCTCAACCCCGCCGAGGAGATCCGCGCTCTGAGCCCCCACGGCCCCTGGGTCCTCGCGGAGTTCTAACACGCACGGCTGGAAATCCGCGTCCGCGGATTTCCAGCCGTTGCGCAACCCTATCGGTCCTTGACGTCGGGCGCGAGCGCCCGACCTCTCAGCGCCGTCCGGCCCGCGCCAGCGGGCCGCTACGGGGCCGCTGTCTCGAAAGGCCCGGCCAGCTCCACGACCGTCCGGCGGCGGTCGCGGGCCCGCGCGCGCAGCAGGTAACGGTCCCGGTCCGCGACGAAAACGAAGGCGTCCGGGTCGAAGAGATCCTCCATCGCCTCACGGAACCGCCCCACGTCCCCGCTCGCCCGCGCGAGGTCCGCAAGGCTGTCGGTATAGGTCCCGTGCCGGGTCTTGTATTCCTCTTCGATGGCGGCCAGCACCCTCAGGCCTTCCTTGGCCTTGCGCAGGGCGTCCAGGTCCGCGGGGCTGGACCGCCCGAAGTAAAGCAGGACGTTGCCGACGAGGAGGGCCCCGATCAAGACCATGGAGACGAGCGCGCTCAGCAGCGCCGCCCCCGGCGGCTTCGGACGGGCCTCGACGACGACGCTGCCGGCCATCAGGTCGTGCCAGGCGCGCGACTCGGGATGGAAGAGGCTCCAGAGAAAGCCCAGGTTCATGAGGGGGGTGCTCACGAGATAGCCGAACGCGCGCACCACGCTGCGCCCGAGGCCGAGGGCACGCCCGTCGCGCCCGACGACCCGGATCCCGAGCAGCTTCTTGCCCGGGGTCGCCCCGAGGCGATTGCCCAACGCCTGGTAGAGAAGGTAAAGGGCCAGCCACGCCACGAACGCGCCGCGCCACACCTCGATCGTGTTCGGCAGGGCGCCGAGCCGGAAAACCAGCGCATAGAGGCTGAGGTAGTAGCCGACCCCGAACGGCAGGAGGTCCGCGAGGTAGGCGATGAAACGGTCCGTGATCTTAGCCGGGGGAAGCGGCGCGTGCGGCGACCGGCTCACGTCTTGGGGGCGGATCGCCTATTGAGCTGCCAGCGGAGATAGAGGTAGAAGACCGCGAGGGGCACGAGCGCCGCCGAGACGTACGCGAAAGGAGTGAAGCCCTCGAAGCCCTGGAACAGGAACTTGAGCGCCAGCAGGCCCGCGGTGCTGACGGCCACCGACGCCGAGCCGAAGAATCCCATCGCGTCGGGCATGTCCTGCTCCCTGGGGACGCGGGACTGGAAAAAGCTCCGCAGCTTGAGGACCGAGATCACCTGGGCGATACCGAACGGGATCAGGGCCACGGCCGGCAGGGTCAGGTTGCCGAGCCATCCGAGCCAGGCCGGCAAGGCCACGACGCTTCCCAGCATGGGGAGGGGGAACATCAGCGTGACCAGCGCGGCGAGCCCGAAGGTCCCGAAGGACATCCACCTGAGCATCGACTTGCGCAGGGCCTCGGCCTCCCAAGGCTTGATCATCTCGGCCCATCGCTCGTCCGAGATCGGCCCGTTCTTGGCCTCCTCGGCCTCGCGCATGGCCTGCTTCTTCGCGGCGCTGCGCCTCTGCCCCCACATCATCGTCAGGCCGCCCAAAAGCCCGCCGGCGCTATAGAACCCCGTCAGGAAACCGATCACGCCCGTCGCCAGCTCGGCGTTCTCGGGACCCACGAGCCGCAAGCCGTAGGCCGGACCGAGCATCGTGTAGAGGAACGGGTTGAGCATCACGTAGACGGTGTAGGCCAGGAAAGAGGTCCGCAGGACCGGCGAGGTCCACACGACCTTGGCCCCGTGAGCCACCCTCGCCCAGAAACCCTTGCTTCCATGCTGCTGCTTCGTCAGCTCCAGCTTCCGAAGCCGCTCGTAATGCTGGGGGATGCGCAGCGTCTTCAGGACGATGAGAAGCGACCCGAACATCGCTAAGGGGAACGCGACCAAGGCCGGCAGGAAGCCGAAGCTGGCCACCACCAAGCCGGTGACGATGGGCGCCGGGATCGCCACGATCTCCAGGATGGTCTGCTGCCAGGTCCAGAACCGCTCCAGCTTGGCCGGGTCCTGCCCCACCAGCGCCGGAGGGATGCTCTCCATCGCCGTCATGGAGACGCCGCTCAAGAGCCCGTTGATCGAGAAGAAGACCATCATGAGCGGGAGCGTCATGTTCCCGGTGGCCAGGAGGCCGGCCAAAAGGGAAATGGAGACGAGGCGGACCGCGCTCGCGCCGAGGTACGAGTTCTTGAGCCCCACGCTCTTGACGATGATCGGCCCGAGCTGGCGGCCGACGATCGAGGCGATCGAGGAGAAGATCGCCAGCTGGGCGACCGCCGTGAAGTCGCCGAACGTCTTCTGGACCAGCGCCGGCATGGCCGCGCCCAGGGACTCCACCCCGATCTGGGCCACCACGAGGGAGACGATGAACATCACCGCCACCTTGCCCAGACCGAACCAAGCGCCCTTCTTCGGGGACTTGCCTTCGCGTGCGGCCCTCAGGCCGGCGTCGGAGGAGGGCCCGGCGAGGGAGGCCCGCGTGCCGGATGCCGCGTCCAAAGCGGCCTCGACTCGCGCGCCGCCGGACGAAGCCGCCGCCTTTCCGGAAGGCTCGATGACGACCCGCAGGTCGCGCCCGTTCCGCTGACGCAGGACCAGCGGCTCCGGCGCTCTTGCCGCGGAGTCGGCCTTTATAAGAGGAGCCGGGTCGTACGCCCTCCGGCCGGCGAACATCGGGAGATGCGCGGCGAGCCTGCCGCCGGCGGCCCGAAGAGGCGCGGCCACCGCGGAGACCGCGCGCCCGGCGAACTCCACCGCCGCGGCCATGCGGCCCCCGTCGAGGGCCGTTTCGACGCCCTGCCCAGGCCGCAGGTCCGCGTCTTCGCGCAGGCCGAAAGCCGCGCGCAGAGCCGCGAAGTGGCGCCCGAGCCTGTTGCGCTTGCCGCGGATCGCATGAAGCGACTCGGAGGGGGCCTCGGAAGAAATATGCTCGCCGGACGTCGCCGAAGGGGACGCGGAGGCCTCCTCGGCGTCATCGGAGGCGCGCGCCCGCGAAGCCGTGGCGGCGTCCGAGACGATCCGGCGCCCCGCGGCGCCCTCGTCGGCGGCCGCCCGCCGATGCTGAGCGGCCTGCTCAAAGAGCGCCGGAACGAAGCGCCCGGGAGCGGCGACGCCGATCGCCGAGCCCGGAAGAGCCAGCGAAGCCGAGGCCGCGGCGCGACCGTTGACACGGACCGAGCCGGCCGGGACCAGCGTCGACTCGAGCGAAGGCCCCGCGCCCGATCCCGTCGCGCCGCGCCTGCCGAGACCCGTTCCAGGGACCCGGCCGAAGCTCCCGGCCGCGCCGCCCGCGGAGACTCCGCCGAGAGGCGCGCGGACCGAGTAGCTGGGGATGGCCATCGTCGCCTGGGCCAAGGCCCGGTAGGTCCCCAGTCCCGGCGCCGTCAACCACAGCGCCGCGCACAAAGAAGCGGCCAATGCCTGCTTGACCCGCACGATCAGTCTCATCCTGCTATGATTGTATTAAGGAATGCCTGAGCCTCCAAAGGACCTTCGGGCCCAGAATCCGGCGACAGAGGGCCTATCCCTGGGTAGGACCTTTGGCCCCACAGCCCCGACCCACTTCCTTATGGGGCCGGGCACTTCGCCCCTGCCGGGGCGGCTGTACCACGGGCTCTCGCGCGGAACAAATGTGAGCAAGGCAGTGTCAAACCGGGGACGCGCGTCATGATAATCTCCCTCCCCCAGGGGGAGGGAGACGGGAGGTGGAGGGGGAGAGGCATTCAGAGTGAAATCGCCCCCCTACTTGAGCGCCCCCCCGCGGGGGGGCCGCTGGACATCCGCTGGACATCGACTGGCGTCATCCCCGGTATTTTTGATAGATTAAAAAAACTGTGCCTTTCCCCGGAGAAATGAGCTTATGTGCCGCGTGTTCGACCAGTTAAGCCTGCGCCCCGAGTGCGCCGCGGGGGAGCTTGCCGACGCCCCTTTCGCGCTCTTGAGGATCAGCGCCGACAAGAGCAGTCCCCAGAAGGACGGATGGGGGATCGGATGGTACTCCGGGGCCCGTCGGATACGGCTCAAGAAGAACCCGGAGCCCGCTTTCCGAGAGACGGAGCGCTTCCGGCGGACCGCGGGCGCCGGACGAGGCGCGGCCGGGCCGAGATCCTATCAGTGGAGCCGGACGGGCGGTCGCCGCGCCTCAGACGGGCGCGGCTTTCGCCCAAGGAGTTGACATGAGATACGCCGCCATTTTCCTGGGGCTCGCCCTTCTCGGGTTCGTCGCCCATAAATACGTCATGAACCGGCCGCCGCCGGCCGATCCGACGGGACCTCCCCCGGCCCCCCCGGTCCTGCAGCAGCTGCGGCCGGTCCTGGATCGGGAGGCGATCGAGAGGATCCACTCCTCGACCCGCGACACGAACCCCCAGGTGCGATGGGAGGCCGTGCAGCTGATGCTGGACTCCAAGGACCCGCAGGCCGACGAGATCCTGCTGCAGATGCTGCACCAGGACTCCGACCCCGACATCCGCCTCAAGGTCGTCGCCATCCTCGGCGACCGGACCGGTCCCGAGGTCACGGAGCACCTGCTCATGGCCCTGCGCGACAGCGACCCGAAGGTCCGGCTGGCCGTCCTCATCGCGCTAGGCCGCATCGGGGACTACCAGGCCGCCCCGGCCGTCAGCGCCCTGCTGCGCGATCCCGATGAGCGCGTGCGTCTCGAGGCCCTGAAGACCCTCAAGGAGCTCCAGCAGAAGCATCTCCAGGAGGTCGAGGAGAACCGGCGCCGCAACGAGGAGAAGATGCGCGAGTACCAGGAGCAAAAACGCCGGTACGATGAGGCGGTGCAGCAACAGCAAGGCAAGCGATGAAGCGCCTGGTATTCATCCTGATCCTCATCGGAGGGGGGACCTACCTCTATCAGAGGAGGAAGCCCCCGCCGCCGCCGCCGGAGCTCCCGCCGCCGCCCGCCCTCGAGGAGACGCCGCCCCCGCTGCTCTCCCGGGCGGAGCTCGACAAGATCCGTCTCTCGACCAAGGACGCGGACCCCCAGGTGCGCTGGGCCGCGATCGAGCTGCTCTATCGCGTGCGCGACCCCCAGGCCCTCGATATCCTGGAGGACACCCTCACGATCGACACCGAGCCCACGGTGCGCAAGAACGCCATCGACATCCTCAAGGACGTGCGACAGCCCGGCGTTCCCGGCAAGCTCGTCATCGCGCTCCGGGACTCGGAGAAGGACATCCGCATCGCGGCCCTGCTCGCGCTCGGCGAGATAGGCGATCCCGGGTCGACCGCCTCGATCGTCCAGGCGCTCGTGGACACCGAGCCGGAGGTCCGCGTGCAGGCGCTGCACACGCTGGGCCGGATCCAGGAAAAGCGCGTGCGCGAGCACAATCGCCGGCAGGACGAGATTCTGCGGGAATACGATGAGAAGGTCGGAAAGCTGAGGGAGGCGGCCGCCGGGAAGCAGGCGGAGAGACGCCGGGACCTTCTCGATCAGACGAAGAAGGCGGTGGAATAGGAGACGCTTATGCCACTCGACATCCGAGAGATCAACGCGAAGGTGCAGTCCGAGAGCATCTTCGTCGCCGAGCTCAAGAAGGAGATCTCAAGCGTCATCGTGGGCCAGGAGGAGATGATCGACCGGCTGCTGGTCGGCCTGCTGGCGAGAGGACACATCCTCATCGAGGGAGTCCCCGGGCTCGCGAAGACGATGACGATCAACACGCTGGCCCAGGCCATCGACGCCCAGTTCCAGCGCATCCAGTTCACGCCGGACCTGCTGCCCGCCGACCTCACCGGGACGCTGGTATTCAACCCCAAGGACGGCGAATACTCCGTCCGGAAAGGCCCCATATTCTCCAACCTCATCCTCGCCGACGAGGTGAACCGCGCCCCGGCCAAGGTGCAGAGCGCCCTGCTCGAGGCCATGCAGGAGCTCCAGGTGACGATCGGCAACGAGACCCACAAGCTCCCCGAGCTTTACATGGTCCTGGCCACCCAGAACCCCATCGAGCAGGAGGGGACCTATCCGCTGCCCGAGGCCCAGGTGGACCGCTTCATGCTCAAGCTGCTGATCACCTATCCGCGCAAGGAGGAGGAACGCGTCATCCTCGAGCGCATGACGCAGCGGCAGAAGCCCGCGGCGCGCCGCGTGATCACCCAGCAGAAGGTGTTCTCGGCCCGAAAGGTGGTCGACGACGTCTACATCGACGACAAGGTCAAGAACTACATCCTCGAAATCGTCTTCGCCACGCGCGATCCGGAAGCGCACGGCCTGCCCAAGCTCAGGCCTCTGATCCGCTACGGGGCCAGCCCGCGCGCGACGATCTTCCTGACGACCGCCGCGAAGGCCTACGCCTTCCTGAACGGACGCGGGTTCGTGACGCCCGAGGACGTCAAGTCGATCGGGCCCGACGTTCTGCGCCACCGCATCCTCGTCAGCTACGAGGCGGAGGCCGAGAACGTCACGTCCGAGGACATCCTCCGAGCCGTCTTCGAGACGATCGAAGTCCCCTGAGCGCGCCCGGCCCGAACGAGCGCGGGGTGAGCATCGCATGATCCCGAGAGAAATTCTCGCGCAGGTCCGCCGCATCGAGATCAAGACCGGCCGGCTGGTCAACGAGACCTTCGCCGGCAAGTACCTGAGCGCCTTCAAGGGCCGGGGGATGGAGTTCGCCCAGGTACGGGAGTACGTACCCGGCGACGACATCCGGACGATAGACTGGAACGTGACGGCCCGCATCGGCCGCCCCTTCGTCCGCGAGTACCAGGAGGAGCGGGAGCTCACGCTGATCGTCGCCTGCGACCTCTCGGGCTCCCAGTTCTTCGGCTCGGACCGCAAGCTTAAGCGGGAGACCGCGGCCGAGCTCGCGGCCGTCATCGCCTTCTCGGCGCTCAAGAACAACGACAAGGTCGGTCTTTTCCTGTTCACCGACGAGGGCGAACGCTTCCTCCCGCCCCGCAAAGGGCACAAGCACGTCCTGACGATCATCCGCGACCTGCTCGCTTTCGAGCCGAAGCATCGCGGGACCGATCTCGGGGCCAGCCTCGACACGCTCAATCGCATGCTGCACCGGCGCGCGATCATCGTCCTGGTCTCGGACTTCCAAGACTCCGGATTCGAGAGCTCGCTGCGCCGCACGGCCAAGAAGCACGACCTCATCCCGGTCCTGATCGAGGACCCCCGCGAGGAAAGCATCCCGGCGCTGCCGGCCTTTCTCGAGCTCGAGGACCCCGAGACAGGGGAACGCCTCCTTGTGAACGCGCGCTCGGCCGGGCTCCGGTACGGCGCGGCCCGGCGCCGGGAGACCGCCCGCGCGGCGGTAACGGATCTCTTCAAGAGCTCCGGGATCGACTACATCAGGATCCGCACCGACAGACCGTTCGTCGATCCGATCGTGCGCTTCTTCCGGGAGCGCTCCAGGAGGATCCGTTGAGGCCCCCGCGGACCACCCTCGCGTCGCTGGCTCTGCTGGCATGCCTGGCCTGGCGGGTCGAGCCAGCCCCCGTGTCGCCCCCGGGCCCGGCCTCGGCTACCGGCAGCTTCCGCTGGGAGACGCCCGCCGGGCCGGTCCTCATCGGGTCTCCCTTCGAGGTCGTAGGAGCCGTGGAGAGCCCCGATCCGCTCGAGCTGCTGGCTCCTGTCGAGTCCCAGGACACCGGGCCCTTCAAGATCCTGGCCGCGGAGATGGGCCCGCCCGAGCCCCGCGGCGGCGCGAGCACGCAGCCCCTCCGGCTCCGCCTCACGGCGTTCGATATCGGCGAGCAGACGCTGCCGGAGCTGCGCTGGAGGCTGCGCGGCCCGGACGGGGCCGAGCGGACGCTGACCAGCCCGCCCCTGCGCGTGACGCTCAGTTCGCCCGCGCCCGGCCCCGGCGACACCGGCGACATCCGGGACATCAAGGGCCCGCTGGTCCCGAGGCTGTGGCCGTGGGCGCTCCTGGCGGCCCTGCTCCTCCTGACCGCCGGCGCCGCGGGCTTCCGCCGATGGCGACGTTCACGACGTCCCGTCGAGATCGGCGGTTTTACCGGCCCCAGTGACACCCGCACCCCTGAGCAGATCGCCCTCGACGAGCTCGACGCCCTCTTGGGCCAGGGGCTGCCGGTCAAGGAGTACTACGATCGCGTCTCGGACATCCTGCGCCTCTACATCGAGCGGCGCTGCGGCTTGCTGGCTCTGTCGATGACGACCCACGACCTGCAGCGGCGGCTGATCGCCGCGCAGATCGACCCCGAGGCGCGCGCCCTGACCAAATCCCTGCTCGACCGCTGCGACTTGGCCAAATTCGCGCGCTTTATCCCCGGCGAGCCCGAGTCCCGCTCCGATTGCGAGACCGCGAAGCGCATCGTGCGCATGTTGTCAGCGGCCCCCCCAGGGGGGGCCGCTAATGTAGGGGGGGCTGTTGCTGTGTCAGAATCCCTGCATGGAGAGGACACAAAAGGAGGAAAGGCCAATATAACGACATCGCCCCCCCAGACTTTAGCCTCCCCCCGCGGGGGGGAGGCTGACTTGGAGGCTAACTCATGATGCGGCTCGAACAGCCGCTCTGGCTTCTGCTCCTGCTGCCCGCGCTCGCGGCCCTCGGGGTCGCCTTGCGGGAGGTCCTCGGGAGCCGGGCCTCCATGACCTTCCCCGACGCGAGCGGCCTGCGAACGCTCACCTCCCGGGCATCCGGCCTGTGGGTGCGCTGGACGCCGACTCTCCTGAAGTGGGCGGTGCTGATTCTCGCCGCCCTCGCGCTGGCGCGGCCGCAGACGGTCACGCGGCAGGCGGTCGGGCTGGCCGAGGGCATCGACATCCTGCTCGTGCTCGACACCTCGACGAGCATGCAGGCGATCGACTTCGATCCCCTCGACCGGATGGCGGCCGCCAAGAACGCCGCGCGGGAGTTCGTCCGCGGGCGCGCCTCGGACCGCATCGGCATCGTCGTATTCGGAGGGGATCCGCTGCTCACCTGTCCGCTGACGCTGGACTACGACGCGCTCCTCGGCTTCCTTGAGGACGTCCACCCCGGAATGACGCGCAGCAACGGCACGGCCATCGGCGACGGGATCGCCGCGGCCGTGAACCATCTCAAGGACAGCGAAGGGCGGAGCAAGGTCGCCATCCTGCTGACCGACGGAAGGAGCAACACCGGGCTCGTGGACCCGACCACCGCGGCCAAGACCGCGCACACCTTCGGGATCAAGTTCTACGCGATCGGGACCGGGAAGCGAGGCGAGGCCCTCGTCCCGGTGGACGATCCCGTTTTCGGAAGGCGGCTGGTTTCGATCCCGGACGAGCTCGACGAGGACACCCTATTGAAGGTCGCGGCGGAGACCGACGGCAAGTACTTCCGCGCGACGAACCTCGACGAGCTCAAGCAGATCTACGCCGAGATCGACCGGCTCGAGAAGACCCAATACGAGCGGCCCGAGATCGTCTCCTTCGACGACCTCTACGCCTACATCCTTCTGCCGGCCGTATTCCTGCTCGGGCTCGAGATGCTGCTGACGCGAACATGGCTGCTGAGGATACCATGACGGACCGCGGGACCGCGGGTCCGCCCGATCCCCTCGGACGGGAGGACGCCCGCTGATATGGGGCTCTTCAGGGACCCGGCATATCTGGGATGGATGCTCCTGGCGGCCGCGCTGGCGGCCGGTCTGGCCGTCTGGTCCGAGCGCCGGACCCGCAGGCTCCGGGAGACCTTCGCCCGCCCGGAAATCCTCCTCCGGCTTTTCGCGGCTGAGTCGATCAAGGCCCGCCGCCTCAAATACGCCTTGGGGGCCGGAGCGCTGGTCATGCTGCTCGCGGCGCTGGCCGGGCCGCAGTGGGGCGTGGAGCTCGTGACTTCCCAGGGGAAGGGGACGCAGGTCGTCATCGCGGTCGACACGTCCGAGTCCATGCTCGCCGAGGATCTCAAGCCGAACCGCATGCGGCGCGCCCAGGACGCGCTCGCGATCCTCATCGACGAGCTGTCGGGGAGCCGCGTCGGGCTGATCGCCTTCGCGGGCGAGGCGTTCGTCCAGTGCCCGCTTACGACGGACCGGGAAGCGGCGAAGTCGCTCCTGCGCCGGCTCCGGACCGGCATGATCCCGCAGGCCGGCACCGCCCTCGGCAAGGCCATCGAGCTCGGGACCCGGATGCTCGGCCGCTACCCCGGCCATAAAGCGCTCGTGCTGCTCACCGACGGTGAGGACCACGGCAGCCATCCGCTCGTCGCGGCCCGGACCGCCGCCGAGGGGGGCATACACCTCTTTATCATCGGCATGGGCACGCCCGAGGGGGAGCCGATCCCTGTCAAGGACTCCTCGGGCCGCGTCGTCGCGTACAAGAAGGACAAGGACGGCAAGACCGTCGTCACCCGCCTCGGCGAGAGCGGGCTGATCCAGCTCGCGGCCGCCTCCAAGGGCGCCTACTACCGCGCCGGCCCGGGCGACACGGAGGCGAGCGCCATCGTCCGCGCCATCGGCGAGCTGGAGAAGTCCGATATCCAGGCCGGCTCGGTGAACCGCTACAAGAACCGCTACCGGTTCCCGCTTCTGGCGGCCTTCCTGCTGCTGCTCGCGGAGCTGCTGCTGCCCGAGCTCCGGCACGCGCGCCCGGCCCGCCGCGGCGGAAGCCCTGCGCGCCTGAGCCCCGCGAACGAGGGCCCGAGGGGCGGTCCCAAGACCTCCGCGCTGGCCGCGCTGCTGCTGCTCGCCATACCTACCTCGAGCCGGGCCATGCCGTCGGACCTGCGGCTCTGGAAGGGCAACAAGCAGTACAGCGGCGAGGACTACGGCGAAGCCCTGAAGCAATACGAAAAGGCCGATCCGAGCGATCCCAAGTCCCGCTTCAACGCGGGGGCGGCCCTATACAAGCTTGGCGACTTCGGGGGCGCGGTTGAGCTCTACGAGGAGCTGGCGCGCGAGCTGGATCCCGGACGATCCAAAGGGAGCGGAGCGTCCCGGCCGAAGAAAGGAGTCCGCATCGCCCCGAAAGCCTACTACAACCTCGGGAACTCCCTGTACCGGGAGGAAAAATTCCAGGAGGCCGCGGAGGCCTACAAGCGGTGCCTCATGCTCGACCCGTCCGACGAGGACTGCCGGCACAACCTCGTGCTGACTTTGAAGCCGCCAAAGAAGAAGAAGCAGAAGAAAGACTCGAAGAAGGATCAGAAGAACCAGAAGAAGGAAGATCCATCCTCCCAGCCGCCGTCGAAGGACCGTCCTCGGCCGCAAGGCCTCTCGAAAGAGGACGCCGAACGCATCCTCCGCGCCGTCAAGGAAAAAGAGCGGGAGGCCCTGCGCCGGCAGCCGGTCCAGCGGAAGTCCGCGCGCCCCGACGAGCGCAAGCCGGAGGTGGACTGGTGAGGATCCGGCCCGCGGGGGGAACGCTCGTCCTGCTCGCCTCTTTCGCCTTCGCGGCGGCGGCCCAGGCCGAGGCGCTGTCCATCACGGCGAGCGTGAACAAGGCCTCCGTGGCGCTCAATGAGCAGCTCGTGCTCACCGTCACGGTCTCGGGGGACCGCACCAGCCTGCCCGAGCCGCGCATGCCCTCCATGCCGCGCTTCAACGTGCATTCCGCGGGGCGGAGCCAGAACTTCTCGTTCGTCAACGGAAGGGTCTCGAGCTCCGTGCAGTACAACTACGTCCTGGTCCCGCGCCTGATCGGCAACGCCTCCATCCCGCCGATCACGGTCTCGGAGGGGTCGCAGAAGTCCTCGACAGAACCCATCGAAGTCACGATCACGCGGTATGCGGGCGCCCAGGCGCCGGGACCGAGTCCCCAAGCCCAGCGGACGCCGTCAGGCGGCGCCTCTCCCCGCGGGGGGACGCGCCGCCGGCCGGCGCCCGCCGGCAGGCAGAACGGGAAGGAGGCCCCTCCGGACGTGTTCGTGACCGCCGAGGCGGACAAGCACGCCCCCTATGTGGGGGAGCAGGTCCTGCTCACCGTGCGTTTCCATACCGCCGTGCCGTTGCTCGGCAACGCGGAATGGTCCCCGCCCGAGACGAAGGGCTTCTTCAGCGAGGACCTGCCGCCCAAACAGCCCCAGCAGACGGTCTACGAGGGACGGCGCTACATGTTCTCCGAGATCCAGATAGCCCTCTTCCCCATAGAGCCGGGCCGGCTGACGATCGGACCCGGCACCGTCCGCTGCCAGGTCCGCCGGGACGTCTCGGTCGACCCCTATGCCGGCGACTTCTTCCGCCAGTTCTTCTCGCAGGGCGTCAGGTCGTCCGAACCGCGGACGCTGAACACCCGTCCGATAACGGTCACGACGCGGGCGCTGCCGGAGTCCGGAAAACCCGCCGGCTTCACCGGGGCCGTCGGAAGCTACAGCATCCGGGCGGAGGTCGACACGACCGAGACGACCGTGGGCGAGGCCGTCAACCTGACGGTGACCGTGAAGGGCCGGGGCAACCTCAAGACTCTGGGGGACCTGGACCTCCCCGAGCTTCAGGAGTTCCGCGTCTATGAGACGGCGAGCTCCCTCAACCAGGCGAAGGGCGCCGGCGGCGTCTCGGGATCGAAGGTCTACAAGACCATCCTCGTGCCCAAGGTATCCGGACGCCTCGTCATACCGTCGATCCCGTTCCACTACTTCGATCCCGCGGGAAAGCGCTACGTGAGCCTCCGGACGCGCCCCGTCAAGCTCCGGGTCGAGGCGGGGGAGACCTCCCCGGCCCCGGTCGGATTCCTGGCCACCGGCGAGGGCGCCGCGATAACGACGGTCGCCGAGAACATCCGGCACATCCATCGCGTCCTGCGCGAGCCCCGGCTGGATCGCGCCGCCGCGTCCGTAGCGCGGGCCGGATGGTTCCATCTGCTCCCGCTGGCGCTGCTGCTGGCGAGTCTAGCGGTCTATTTTTACCGCGAGTGGCTGCTCCATGACCCGGTCGGCGCGCGGTCCCGCCGCGCGCTGTCCAGCGCCCGTCAGCGCGTCCGCAAGAGCAGGGCGGCCGGCGAGCCCCAGCGCGCGGCCGCCATGCTGGCCGACGCGCTGTCGAGCTACCTCGCCGACAAGCTGAACCGGCCGGCCTTCGGACTGACCCTTCGCGAGACCCAGCAGCTCCTGAGAACCAGGTACCCGAAGCTGCCCGACGGCCACATCGAGCAGGTCCGGAGGCTCTGGGGGGAGCTCGAGGTGTTCCGTTTCGCGCCGTCCGCCGGGCGCGAGACCGCCTACCTGGCCGACGGCGTGAGCGAGCTCGTGGCGGCGCTCGAGGAGGAGATGCGGAAATGAGGCTCTCCCATTCTCGCGAGGCCCGGGCGTTGAAGCCGCCGCGACGAGCGCCGCTGGCGAACGCCTTCCTATTAGGGATGCTGCTCTGGCCGTCGGCCTTCGCGCTCGGCGACACGCCGCAGGACACCTTCGAAGAGGCGAACCGGCTCTACGCGGCCTCGCGATTCCAGGAGGCCGGCGGGCTCTACCGCCAGCTGCTCGCCCAGCGCCCCCGGAGCCCCGACCTCCACTTCAACCTCGGCAACGCCTATTTCCGGGACGGGCGGCCGGGCAATCTCGGGCGCGCGATCGCGTCCTACCTGCGCGCGTTCCGGCTCATGCCCCGCGACGCCGACATACGCCGCAACCTCGATTTCGCGCTCCGGAGGGCCGGCGAGGCCCTCATCCCGCCCGGGACGCCGCCGGCGTTGTTCGTGCTGTATCACCTGCTCGGCGAGACCGAGCTGGCCATGCTGCACTGGGTGGGTTTCTGGGCCGGGCTGCTGCTCGGCTCGGCCATGCTGCTGCGGGACCGCTGGCGCGAGCCCCTGCGCGCTTGGCTGATCGGGGCGATCGCGTTCTGGGCGCTCGCCGGAGGCTGGTGGGGACTGCGCCAGCTCACGCAGATGCGCTCCCCGGCAGTCGTCCTCGTCCATGACGCCGAAGTGCGCAGCGGACCCGGCGGGAATTTCCCGGTGAGCTTCAAGGTTCCCGAGGGCCGCCGCGTATCCCAGCTCGACGTGAGAGGGGACTGGATCGAGATCGGCGTCCTGCAGGAGGGACTCAAGGGCTGGATCGCCGCCGCCGCGCTCGAAGAGATATGGCCGGCCGCGGCACGCCCCGGCGGTGAGGGCGCTTATTGATTTCTTAACAGGGGTCTGTTATCTTAATAAGGTGATCGCTCATTCGATGCTGGCCGCATGCCTGTCGCTGCTCCTGGCCGCCGCCGCCTGGGGGCAGGGCGACGTTCCGCAGCCCGCCGCCGGGGCCGGCTCGGAGGTCGGCGCGAAGCCCGCGCCCCGTGGGCGACTCGGGCGCAGGGCCAGGCGCCGCCGGTCCCGCCGGCAGAAGTCCCAGGCCGGGAAAATCAAGGCGGCCGCAGAGCCCTCCGCGTCCGCTCCCCGAGCCTCCGGCGGCGCGGGAGTCCCGGCTGTGCCGCTCACGCCGATCTCGCCGGCCAACCCATAGCCCTTTCACCGCCGCAAGCTCGCCCCGCGGCGCTTGCACCGTCCGACCGTCGGGAAACCCATCGGAAGAATCGCGTCGCCCTTCCGGCGACCGGACTTCGGCGCCCGGCCCCGGCGTGGACTTGGTCGCGTTGACAAACGGCCGGTTTCCCGACATACTTTTTCCATGGAAACGCCCATGGAAACGACCGCCGAGACCGCCGGCTTGGCGAAACTCATCGCGGGGATCAACAGCGTCCTGATAGGCAAGGAGGAGGCCGTCCTGGAGACGGTCGTCACGCTGATCGCCCGCGGGCACCTCCTCATCGAGGACGTCCCCGGCATCGGCAAGACGCTGCTCGCTCTCGCGCTGGCGAAATCCATCGACGCGAGCTTCCGGCGCATCCAGTTCACCAACGATCTGCTGCCCTCGGACATCCTCGGCCTCAACCTCTACAACCAGCGCGAGCAACGCTTCGAGTTCCGGCCCGGGCCCATCTTCAGCCACGTGGTCCTTGCCGACGAGATCAACCGCTCGACCCCCAAGACCCAGTCGGCCCTCCTCGAGGCGATGAACGAGCGGCAGGTGTCCATCGAGGGGAAGACCTATCGCCTCGAGGAGCCGTACCTGGTGATCGCCACCGAGAACCCGGTCGAGTACCACGGTACGTTCCCGCTTCCCGAGGCGCAGCTCGACCGCTTCCTGATGCGCGTGCAGATCGGCTATCCCGCGCCGGCGGACGAAAAGAGCATCCTGCGGGGCGGGGACATCAACGAGCGCCTGGGGCCCCTCGAGCCCGCGCTGAGCATGGCTGAGGTCACCCGGCTTCAAGAGCGGGTGGCGACGGTGCACATGGACGATGAGCTGATGGACTATATCGTCGCGATCGCGCGCGCCACCCGGGAGGACAGGCGGATCAAGCTGGGGCTCAGCCCGCGCGGCTCGCAGGCTCTCTGTCGCGCCGCGATGGCCTTCGCGCTCGTGGCCGGACGCGACTACTGCGTGCCCGACGACATCAAGCGCCTGGCCGTACCCGTGGCGGCCCACCGTCTGCTGCTCGACAGCGGGGAGTACGGGATGGCCCGCGTCAAGGAGGCGGAGCGCCTCGTCGCGGACGTCCTCCAGCGCGTTCCCGCCCCCCGATAGAGGCCCGGGATGCGGCTCACCCGGAGCGGCCGGATCGTCCTGGGGCTGCTGCTCTTGACTCTGGCGGCGGCCCTGGCGAGCGGCAACAACCTGCTCTACCTCCTCTATAGCCTGATGCTGGCGGCGCTGGGCGTCTCGGCCGCCGCCCTGTGGGCCGACATGCGCGGCCTGAGGGCGACCGCCCGCTTCCCCGAACACGTCTTCATCGGGAACCCGTTCCCGCTCGAGGTGAGCGTGCTAAACGGAGGGCGATGGCCGGTCCGCATGATCGGCCTGCGGCTCGGCGCCGCCGATGCCGAGGCTCTCATCGACCGGATCGACGCCGGCGAGACGCGATCCGCGAGCATCGAGACGGCCCTGCCGCACCGCGGGCGCAACCGGCTCGAGGGACTGAGGCTCCGAAGCGCGTTCCCGTTCGGCCTGCTGGAGCGGTCCGTCCCCGTGCGCCACGCCATCGGGGTCGCGTTCCCGCGTCCGCGAGAGGCCCGGTCGGTGAGCGATCTCTCGGCGGACGTGTCCGAGAGCGGGCGGCTGAGGCCGCGCAAGGGCGCGGGAGACGAGCTCTACGGGATACGCGACTACGACCCGTCGGACGAGTCGCGCCTGATCAACTGGAAGTTGACGGCGCGCTCGGGCGAGGTGCTGGTCAACGAGTACGCCGAACCCGCCGGATCGAAGGTCACGGTCCGCGTCGCGCTCACCGGAGGAGGCGCCGCGGCGGAGCGGTACATCGTGGAGGCGGCCTCGGCCTGCAAGCACGCAATCCAGACCGGGGGGGAGGTCCGGCTGATCACCCCGGAGTCGGAGGTGGGCTACGGGAAGGGCCTGCCGCACCTCGACCGCCTGCTGCGCGCGCTCGCCCTGCTCGGTCCGGGGAAAGACCCGCGGCCCGTCGCCGCCGCCCCCGGCGGCGCCGGCCGGACGCGGGAGCCGAAGGCGGGCGTGCCCGAGCGGATGCTGGGATGGACGTATCTCGGAGGCGTGCTCGTCTACGCTTCGCTCTTTCTCATCGAGGATATCTCCCCGGTGTTCCTGGCGGCGGTCGCCCCGTTTTTCGCTCTGGCCTGGCGGATGGACCGAGCGGGAAGCTTCCGCCTGCCCGACGCCTTCTGGACGCTGGCCTCGCTGGGCACGCTGGCCTACATCCTGCTCTTCGATTGGCATTACAGCGGCATCACGCTGGCGAACACGCATCTGCTCATCTACCTGCTCGTCAACCGGTTCCTCAGCAGAAAGGAGGAGCTGCGGGAGCTGCGGCAGGTGTTCCTGGTATTCTTCCTCGCGTTCTTCCTGGTGTCGGGCCAGACGATCTCGCTCTGGTACTTCCTCTTCTTCCTGCTCTACGCCGTCTTCGCCGCGGGATGGCTGATGCTCGCCGAATCGGGCGGAAGGAAAGCGGCGCTCCCCGTCGCGGCGCTGGGGGGGCTTCTGGTCGCCTGCCTCGGGACGGCCGGCCTCTTGTTCGCCGCGACGCCCCGGCTGGAGCCCCTGCGCCGCATGAACCCCTTCATCGCCATGGGCCTCGACAAGCGACGGCCGAAGGCCGACTTCGTCGTGCAGTTCACGGAGAACGTATCCCTGGGCTTTTTCGGCCGCCTCAAGAAGTCGAGCGCGCGCGTCATGCGCATCCGGCCGCTCGGCGACGCCGGGTCCGCGCCGCCGGAGCCCCTGCTCCGGGTGCGCGGAAGCGCGTTCGACCGGTTCGACGGGCGGCGCTGGAGCAAGACAGCTCTGGACTTCCGGTACCGCGTGGACGAGCGCCTGCTGTTCACCGCGGCGGGCCGGGCCTGGACGCCGCGCCAGGGGACGAGGCTCGTATTCCCCGGCGGGTCCGTCCGCGGGCCGGCGATGGAGGTCACGATGTTCCCGCTCAACTCCGCGGTCCTGTTCACGACCCACGGCCTGAGCGCCATAGAGGAGCCGGACAACGCGGCCTATTTCGACTATACCGACACGGCGTACTTCGGCTCGCCCTACCTGTCCGGCATCCGCTACCGGCTCTACGGAAGCCGCCCCCCGGCGGCCGGGTCCTCATTGAAGGGCCATGGCGCGCCGGCCGCCGCGATCTCGTTCGGCGATCACGTCTTCGGCTACAAGCGCATCCTCCGCGAGCGGTTCCTCCAGGTCCCCGACGGCGATCCGCGCCTCGGCGGACTCGCCGAGCGCCTCACGCGCGAGGCCGCGACTCCCGGAGACAAGATCGCCGCGGTGCTCAGCCACCTCCGGGACGGCTACGCCTACAGCACCTACTCCGACGACGCCGGACGCACGCTCGGCGACTTCCTGTTCGGGGTCCGCAGCGGCAACTGCGAATACTTCGCCACCGCCGCCGCCGTCCTGCTGCGGGCGGCGGGCGTCCCCACGCGGCTGGTGACCGGCTTTCTCGTCGACGAGTGGAACGAGTACGGCAAGTTCTACGACGTCCGGCAGGGCCAAGCCCATGCATGGGTCGAGGCCTACGTGGACGGGACGGGCTGGGTGACGGTGGACGCCACACCGCCGAGCGACACCTTCTCCGCGAGGACCGGCGCCGCGCTCGCGCGCCTCGGCCGCTACTTCACCGCTCTCCAGTTCAAATGGTACCGGCACATCATCGGCTACGACCGCTTCGTGCAGCGCAATACGTTCTACAGGTTCCGCCTCTCGTTGAGCGGGCCCGCCGTCGAACGCTGGATGCGGCGCCTGCTCAAGACGGCCGGCGCCGCCCTATTGCTCGTCGGCCTGGGATCGGCCGTCCTCGCGGGCCTGCGCCGGCTCCGCCGGCCGCCCGCCGGCCGGTTCCAGCGCGCGCTCGCCTTGCTCCACCGCGCCGGCCTGCGCCGCCGTTTCTGGGAGACCCCTCGAGAGTTCGCGGACGCCGTCGCCCGAAGCCGGCCCGAGCTGGCGCCCTTGCGGGCGCTGAGCGAGCTGCACTACATCGAGCGCTACTCGACCCGAGGCCTGCTCGACGCGCAGAGCGCCGAAGCCGACCGTCTGCTGGAGGAGATGCGCACCGCTCTGCGGCGGAAGCCTTCAACGCCTGGGTCCCGAGGGCAAGGGCCCGAGGGGCGGAAGCCTTCAACGCCTGGGTCCCGCTGACCCCGTCCTCTTTTGCTAGAATTGAGACGTCGGGCCGGCCCGTTCGGGCCCGGGACAACGGATGCGCGCCTATCGCTTCGGCTGGTACGGGGACAACGACCTGGGCGAGCTGCTGATCCAGCGGATCCTCGCCGGTCGCAAGACCGCGACCACCTGTCCGGCTTACGACCCGGAGGAGGCCGCGGTCGGCGAGACCCTCCGCCTCGTCGACAAGACCGGCAAGACCCGCGGAATGATCCGGATCACGGGATCCGAAGTCCGACGGCTGGGCGACTTCGACGAGGGGACCGCGACGCGGCTGGGGATGACGCTCGAGGAGATCCGCGCGAACGCGGCCGTCGCCAACAGCCGCGAGGTCCGCTCCGACGAGGAGATGCGCATCACCTACTTCGAGTTGGCGTAGTGTCCGGCGAGAAATGAAGCTCCATACGATCAGCTTCGGCTGCCAGATGTCCGCCGCGGACTGCGCGGAGATGTCCCGTCCATGGCTGCGCCGGGGGTTCTCGCGCACCCGGGACCTCGACGACGCCGACGCCGTCATCGTCAGCACCTGCACGGTGCGCCAGCACGCCGAGGACCGGGCCGTCTCGCAGATCGGACGCCTCCGCGCCTGGAAGGAGCGGCGCCCCGGCCGCTACGTCGTCGTCGCCGGCTGCGCCGCGGAGCGGATCGGCGCATGGATCGCGCGCCGCTTCCCGCACGTGGACTTGGTCGTGGGGGCGCGATCGATCGAGCGGTATCCCGAGATCCTCGACGAAGCCTTGCGCCGACGCTACGGATGGGGGCCCGAGGACGGCGGATGCCGGAACGAGGCGGAAGCCTTCCACGCCCGGGTCCCGCGAGCGGGGACGAGCGGGGCGGAAGCCTTCCACTCCTGGGTCCCGCGAGCGGGGACGAGCGGGGCGGCGCCGGGGGGGGCCGCGCCCTCAGAGATCAGCTCGTTCGTGACGATCATGCGCGGATGCAACTACCGCTGCACCTACTGCATCGTCCCCTCCGTGCGCGGGCGCGAGACATACCACCCCCTGGAGACCGTCCTCGACGAGGTCCGTTCCCGCGTCGCCGGCGGAGCCAGGGAGGTGTTCCTGCTGGGGCAGACCGTCAACAGCTACCGCGACCCGAAAGGCCGCGACTTCGCGGACCTGCTGCGCGCGGTCGGCGATGTCGACGGCGTCAGCCGCGTCCGCTTCACGAGCGCGCACCCGTTCCACCTCGACGACCGCATGATGCGAGCGATGGCGGAGTGCTCCGGCGTGGTCCCGCACCTCCACCTCCCGGTGCAGAGCGGCTCCGACCGCATCCTCAAGGCCATGCGGCGCGGCTACACCGTCCGCGATTACCTCGACAAGATCTCGGCGCTGCGCGTCCTCATCCCGGATCTGGCTCTCTCGACCGACATCATCGCGGGCTTCCCGGGCGAGACGGCCGACGACTTCGCGGCGACGCTCCGTCTCGTGGGCGAGGCGGACTTCTGCGCCGCTTACTGCACCGCCTTCTCCCCGCGCGCGGGGACGGAAGCGGCCGACATGGGCCCCGCCGTCCCCGCGCAGGAGAGAGCGCGGCGCCTGCGGCGCCTGCTGGCCGTCGTGGAGGATCGGACCCGCGTCCACCTCGAAGGCATGGCCGGCCAACGCGTGCGCATCCTCCTGGAGACGCCCACCGACGGCCGCACCCAGTACCACTTCAGGGCGCGCCTTGACGAGGCGAAGCCGGACGCGACGGGCCGCATCGTCGAGGCCGAGGTGATCGGCCGCAGCGCGACCGCGCTCAAGTGCTCGCCCACGGTCTAGAAATCGCTTGCGCGCCGAAGGATTTATTGGTATCGTGGATTCGATGAAGCATCCCAACGGCAAGCGTTCCGCCGAGCGTCGCCGCCACCCCCGGGTGGCCGTCGTCAGCGATCTGGTCGAGCCGATCGTCCTGCGCTACGCCCCCGACATACAGGACAAGCGGAAGTCCAAGGATGACGCCAAGTCCGCGGCCGTCGTCCCGAAACACCTGCGCACGCAGCCCGCCATCCTGACGAACCTATCGGAAGGGGGCATGTCCCTCGTGACCTTCCTGGCCCCGCCGCACGCCAAGATCTTCAAGATGACGCTCACCATCCCCGGACTCGACCAAGTCCCGGTAGAGGGGAAGGTCGTCCGTGTCCAGAAGAAGGGTGAGACGTTCGTCGTCGGCATCCAGTTCACGAAGATCGCCATGAAATACCGGAAGAAGATCGCGCAGATGGCCGACGACGATATCGACTGCAAGACGCGCATCTCCCTCGGGCTCCCCGAAGCGTGCGTCCCGAAATGCAGTTTCCACCTCCTTTGCACCAAGACGCAGAAGGCCCCTCATTGGCCTCCGAAGTTCTAGCGCGCACAATAGCCGTCGTCGGACCGACAGCCTCAGGAAAGACCGCGCTCGCCCTGGCGCTCGCGAAACGCCTGGGCGGCGAGATCGTCTCGGCCGACATGGGCCAGATGTACAGGCTCCTGGACGCGGGGACGGCGAAGCCCGCAGGGAGTTGGGACGGCGGCGTCTACCGGGTGGAAGGCGTCCCCTACCACCTCGTCGACGCGCTCGACCCCGCGGAGCCGACCGACGCCGGCCGCTTCGCCGAGCTGGCGCGGCCGGTCCTCGACGGCATCACGGGGCGCGGCCGGCCCGGCATCGTGGCGGGGGGGACGGGCCTCTACGTCCGGAGCCTGATCGAGGGCCTCGACCCGCTGCCCAGACGCGACGCGGCCGTCCGCGCGCGCATCGAACGCCGGGCCGAAGCCGGACCGGAAGGCCGCCGGTCCCTCCACCGGGAGCTCGCGCGCCGCGACCCCGCGGCGGCGAAAGCCATCCCGGCCGCCAACCTCCGGCGGGTCGTGCGCGCTCTCGAGGTCATCGAGCTGACGGGGCGGCCCATCTCCGAACAATGGACGCTCCGCGCCGGCCGCCGGACGGCCTCCGCGGGCTCCGCGCCCGTCTACCTGGGGATCCGCTGGGAGAACGAGGCCCTCAAGCGGCGCATCCGCGGCAGGGCCGAGGAGATGTTCCCTCTCATGATCAAAGAGGTAGCCGCGCTCATCGACTCCCGCTACACCGGCGACGAGCCGGGCTTCCGGTGCCTGGGCTATCCCGAGGCGGTCGCGTGCGCGCGCGGGGAGCTCTCGGCCGAGCGAGGGCTTGAGAGGATGGTGAAGAGCACCGTGGCCTACGCGAAGAGGCAGCGGACCTGGTTCCGGCGGCAGACCCCCGCGCACTGGCTCGAGGGGGGGATGGACCAGGAAAGCCTCGTGGCGGAAGCCCTCAACGCCTGGGCCCCGCGAGCGAGGGCGAGCGGGGCCGAGGCCCTCCGGATAGCGGCATGGAAAAAGTAATCCTCGTCGGGGTATTCCAGAAGGGCCGCGACCCGCTAGACGAGCAGGCGGCCCTCGACGAGCTCACGCGCCTGGCCGAGACCGCGGGCGGGGACGTTGCCGAGACGTTCACGCAGCGCATCGAGCGCTTCCATCCCCGCTCGCTGATCGGGTCCGGCAAGGTCTCCGAGATCGCCGGCTCCGCGCGCGCGCACCGCGTCCGCACGGTCATCTTTGACGAGGACCTTTCTCCGGCCCAGCAGCTCCACCTGGAGAGCGAGATCGGGGCCAAGATCGTCGACCGGACCCGGCTGATCCTCGACATCTTCGCCAGGCGAGCCCGGACCAAGGAGGGGGAGCTCCAAGTCGAGCTCGCGCAGCTCTCCTACATGCTCCCGCGCCTGACCGGCAGCTGGCGCGCGTATTCGCAGCAGGTCGGCGGCATCGGCACGCGCGGCCCCGGCGAGCGTCAGATCGAGTACGAACGCAGGCATATCCAATACCGGATCGGCTATCTGAAGCGCGCGATACGGCGGCTGGAGCGCGACCGCGGGCTCCAGCGGCGCCGGCGCCGGTCGATCCCGATGCCGGCGGTCGCGATCATCGGCTACACCAACGCCGGCAAATCGAGCCTTCTCAACCGCCTGACCGGGATGGACCTCGACGGCGCGCGGGACGGCCGGCCCGCGCCTCCGTCCGGGCGACCCGCGGCGGGC
>JBDREN010000035.1:0-12511 GCA_043819795.1 Elusimicrobiota bacterium | reverse complement strand
GAAGGGATATCCCGAGGGCCATTCCCACCTCATCCGCCACATGAGCGTCCCCATCATGGACAGGCACGACATCGTCGCGGTGGCCGGCGTAGGGAACAAAGACGCCCCTTATGACGAGACCGATCTCCGCCAGCTCATGCTGTACGTCGGCCGTATGTGGGATTTCGTCAAGCGCAAGAGGATCGAGGATGAGCTGCAGTCCGCCAACGAGAAGCTGCGGCGGCTCAGCGAGCTGAAGTCCCAGTTCGTGGCGCACGTTTCGCACGAATCCAAGAGCCCCATCGCGGTGATCCAAGGGGCTTTAGGGATGGTCCTCGAAGGGACGATGGGCGAGGTGACGGCCGAACAGCGGGACATCCTCACGATGGGCCACAGAGCCGCGGAGCGCCTGGGCCGGCTGGTGAGCGACCTGCTGGACCTCGCCAAGATCGAGGCAGGAAAGATCGATATGCGGCTTGAAGACATCGAGCTGATCCCGCTGATCGACGAGATCGCGGCTTCCTTCCATCAAAGGCTGGTCCTGAAACGGCAGACCTTCAAGAAGGACATGCCGGGCGGGATCGGGAAGATCCGGGCCGATCGGGACAAGCTCAGCGAGATCCTGGCCAACCTCATGACCAACGCGAGCAAGTATACCCCGGAAGAAGGCTCTATCGGCGTGAAGCTCACGGGCGACGGCGAGAAGGTGCGGGTGGAGGTCTGGGACTCGGGTCCCGGGATCCCGGAAGACTACCGAGAGAAGGTTTTTGACAAGTATTGCCGGATCACCGCGGAGAAGGAAGAGGGGACGGGCCTGGGCCTGGCCATCGCCAAGGAGCTCGTGGAGCTCCATCGGGGAAAGATCTGGGTCGAGAGCGAGATGGGAAAGGGAAGCACGTTCATCTTCACCATCCCGCGCGATCCGGAAGCCTGACCCTCGGGGATTTTTTCAGGCGCTCTTAGCAGCGCGTCCCGCCCTCCTTGGTCACCACCCGGCGTACGGTGAAAAGGTCGGTCCCGCTGACCGACTCCGGATCCCGCCCCCCCCCGTGCGACACGTTAGGATAGCCCGCTTGCCCCCGCTTCGCCAGAGCCGTGGCGGGCCGGAAACTCCGCTACCTATTGCGGGATTCTTTTTGCTACCTTATTTTCTGGACGGACAGCCGTCCCGGAGCGGACGCGGCGCGTAGGAGGCCCCATGGCACCTGAACAGAAGACGGCAGCCGGCGAGGACATCCTCAAGAAGCAGATCGCTTACGACGGCGAGGGATACTCCCGCCAGTCGCTCGAGACGATGCTGACCGACTATCAGTCGAAGCATCAGATCAACCTGAAGAAGTTCGACGAGCTCTCCAAGGCCTACAGCCGGCTCTCCACGGAGATGACCCAGGACCTGGCCGAGCAGAAGTCGGCGCTCGATTATCTGGGCAACATCGTGACGCTCGACCAGGTGGGAACCAACATCAAGGGGCTGCTCCATAAGATCCCCATCATCCGGGCTATCGCGCCGAGCCGCGACCTCAAGGAGCTGCTGGGCGAGAAAGTCGAGCTCGCCCAGAAGCGGGTGCAGGAGGTGGGAAACTACATCGACACGCTCCAGAACGACATCAAGAACCTCCAGGAGGACATCGTCCGCCTCAACAAGAAGATGGTGGTCGCGGCGCAGAACGAGGAGCGCGCGGCGAAGTACGTCCTGGAGCTCGAGTCCTTCCGCATGCAGCTCGAAGAGCAGCTCAAGGCCCTCGCCGACCAGAAGAGCCTCGAGGCGCGCGAGATCTCCGCCAAGATCAGCGACTTCAAGAAGGCCATCTGGGAGCACGGGGCGAGGCTGCGCCTCTACTCCAACGCGGAGGACCGGCTGGCCGCGATCATCAACATGAACAACAACTTCCTGGAGATCATGTCCAACCTCCACGGCAACATGGGCAGCCTCTACGAGGCCGGCAACGAGGTGCTCAACGAGCTGCACGGCAACCTCGCGGGACTGGCGTCCATGGCCAAGGCGGGCGAGCTCTCCATCGAGATGCACAAGTCCATGCAGTCGCTCAAGGACAGCGTCAACCGCCTGGCGGTGCTCGCCTCCGAGACGTCGCTTTATCTCACCCAGAACGTGGACCGGCTCACCCAGGAGATGAACGTCTACGACAAGGCGACCGAGGATCTGGTGGCCAACAACCTCGCCGCCGAGCGCGAGATCAAGGAGCAGCGGATCAACGAGACCATCGACCTCGCCCGCAAGGAGTACGGGGCGTTCGAGGCGGCGCGGAAAGATGCCGGATGAGGCCGTGGCGCGCCGCCCGCGCTTGTCGCCGGCGGAGCGCTACGTCCTGCTGCGGGGGGAGGACCTGGAGCGCTACGCTCAGACCTCCTCCCGCCTCGTCCTGGCCGCGCGGCTCAACAAGTGGTACCCGGACCCCTTCGGCTGCGCCGACCGCTTCCGCCTCATGGCGCCTTCGGTGCGCCGCGGCCTCTACGGAGGCGTCCGGATCGACCGCACGACCGGCCTCCCGCGCCTCAAAGACGTCCTCACGGTCCAGGTGGACCGCGAGATCGCCGGGGAGTTCCTCGCCGCCCAGGAGGCCCGCGCGGCGTCCGGCCGCAGCCTGACCCCGCGCGTGGCGGCGAAGGTCGCCTACTACCGGGAGCTCGTCAAGGTCCATCTTCCGCCCATACACCACCTGTCCGTCCGCCTGCGGCGGGTCTATCCCGGACGCGGCTGCGCCGCCTTCGAGGTCGTGTTCGACCGCCTCGACGCGGCCGAGGGCTACTTCGTGCGCTACACGCTGCTCCTGGAGCAGACGGACCGGGTTTGGGGCAGCCGGCTGCTCGAGCGCTCCGGGGACTACACGAAGCAGACGCAGGCGTTCCGCGAGACGATGGACAAGTTCGCGCAAGACGAAAGCGAGATCATGTTCCTGCTCCTGGGCAAGCTTGAGGGCGTTCGCGTCGAGGAGGTGTCGCGGGGGCGCATCGGGCCGCTCTGGAGCCCCTGGTCCCCCGCGCCCCCCGGCTGGTCCCCCCGGGACGCCTCGGACGCCTTCATCCTGCACTGCCCGCTCGACCGGGCCTCGACCGGCCACGAGGTGGACCTCGACAACGACCCTTTCTCGACCCTGTTCCGAGACTTCCTATCGGACGCGAGCCGGCCCGTCATCGATGAGGCCGTCCGCCGCTTCCGTTACCGGGTGCACAAGGAGCGCAAGTTCGCGTGCACCAAGCCGGCCCTGCCGGCTCTGCGGATCAAGCTCATGGAGGCGGGGACCAACAACGTGGTGTACGCGGCATGAACGAACGCCTGCAGAGCTCCGACGTCGAGCGGGAGGTCCCGATGGCGCGGGAGGCCGTCCGCGCGTCCGGGCTGCCCGGCCTGCTGGCGGACGTGGACGGCGGCGCCTTCGGCACCACCTCGCTCAATCTCGAACTGCTGGACGCCCTGGTGCGGGCCGCCGCGGCCGCGGCCGCGGCGGCGAGGCTGCCGAAGCTGGAATCCGCGGGGCCCGTATTCTTCGCCTACGTGATGGCGCAGGAGGCCCTCGGCCGCCTGCTCGCGCTGGCCGACGCTCCGGGGCCCTCCGAGCCGACCGGCTCGCTCAGGCCCGACCAGTACAAGGACCTCGGCCGGATGCGGCCCGAGTCGCTGTTCCCGGCGGTGCTCAAGGACTGCGCCGGGTTCGTGCGCTTCTACGCCGGGCACCCCGATTCCGCGAGACGCTTGAGCCGCGACGGCGAGTCGTTGCGCTGCCTGCGCTCCTACTTCCACCTGCTCTCGGGCGCCTTGCGCCGCCTCGGGCCCGAGCGTCTCGACCTGCGCCTGGAGACCCCGCGCCTCCGGTTCGACGGGTGGCGGGCCTCGCCGACCGCTCTGGAGGAGGCCGCGGGGCTGCTCGACGTTTCCCTCGACGACATCGTCGGCAACGAGGCGTACGTCGCGGCCGCCAAGCGCCTGGCCCGCGACGTCGCCGGCTTCGACCTCTCGCGCGGGGCCAACCCGAAGAAGGTGCGCAACCAGATCCTTTTCGTCCTGGGCTCCCCCGGTTGCGGGAAGACGGTGACGGCCCACGCCGTGTTCCGCTATTTCCTCGACCTGTGCGAGCGGCATAAGGTGCCCGCGAAGGCGCGCGTCATCCGGCGGACGGATTGGGCCTCGTCCTACCAGAACCAGTCGGCCAACCGCCTGCTCGAGATCTTCCGGGACGAGGTATTCAACGCCCCCGGGGTCTGCGGGGCCTATTGGCCCGACATCGACACGGCCTTCTCCGCCCGCGGCGACAGCCAGCTGCGCCAGGAGGAGAAATCGAACCTGGGCACCCTCTTCGGGATACTCGACGGCACCGTCGGTCCCAAGAACGGGAAGTGGTTCCTCCTCTGCGACGCCAACACGATGCACATGGACGCGGCGATGATCAGCCGCCTGGCGCAGACGCCGCTGCAAGCCCGCGGGCCGGTCTCGCCCGAGGACTACGTCCGCCTGCTGCGCGACATCAAGCTGCGCGGCAAGGACCGGTTGCTGCCCGTCTCCGAGGAGGAGTGGGCGGCCATCGGCGAGAGGTGCGTGGCCGAGGGGCTCTCGGGGCGCTCGATCGACTCCGTCGCGGGACGGGTCCTCACGGAGATCGAGGACTTCGAGGAGCCCGAGGACTATTTCTCCATGCCCTTCGAGGAGAAGAAGCGGCTCATCGACGAGCTCTCGCGCCCGGTCGGCGCGGAGAAGATCGGCGAGTTCATCACCGGCCACATCCGGTTCGAGAAGTCCTCGCAGGAGAAGAGCGCCGAAGAGCGGTTCCGAAGGCGGGTGTCGGAGATCCGCCTGCACCTGTCGGCGCAGCGCGCCGCTCTCGGCGGCCCGGGCCTCGACGCCGAGTCCGCGAAGAAGGACGCCCCCGATGGAGCCCCAAAGGCTTAGGCCCCCGCGCGGGCGCAACGTCCGGCCCCGCGGCGCCCCCGCCTCCTCGGTCCCGAGCTTGGTGAAGGACCTCGTCGACCAGTTCGACGAGCCCCTCAACTTTTTTCGGGAGCTCATCCAGAACGCGATCGACGCCGGCTCCAACCGCGTCGACGTCTCGCTCGAGCACGACGGCGCCCGGGCCCTGATCCGGGTCGAGGACGACGGCGAGGGCATGGACGAGTACATCATCGACAACTTCCTCCTCGTCCTGTTCCGCTCGACCAAGGAGGACGACTACACGAAGATCGGGAAGTTCGGCATCGGCTTCGTCTCGGTCTTCGCCCTCCGTCCCGACCTGGTGCGCGTGCGGACCGCGCGCAACGGCGAGAGCTGGCGTATCGACTTCCCCGACTACCGCCGCTACGAAAAGTACCGCCTCTCCGAGATGCGCGAGGGGACGCTCGTCGAGCTCACGAAGACGATGGACCGCCCCCGGTTCGAGAAGCTCGCCAAGGACGCGCGCGACACCATCCGCTACTGGTGCAAGCACTCCGAGGCGCGGATCTATTTCCGGGTGGGGGGCCCGGACGCCGCGCCCGAGATCATCAGCGAGCCCTTCGGGCTCGGCGGCGCGTCGCTGACTCATAAGGAGGAGGGCACCCGCATAGAGATCGGCTTCACCGCCGACAAGCCCCCCTTCTACGGGTTCTATAACCGCGGCCTGACGCTCAAAGAGGGGAGCAAGGAGTTCTTCGCGGGGGTCGCCTTCAAGGCGAAATCGCGCTACCTCGAGCATACGCTGACGCGCGACAACGTCATGGATGACGAGAACTTCCGCAAGCTCATGGGGATCCTGGAGGCCCTCGTCGAGCGCAAGCTGCCCGCGCGCCTGCGCGTGGAGCTCCGGACCCTGGCGGCCGAGATCTCCCGGCTCGCGTCGCGCTTCCCTTCCAAAGCCGGGTCCGATGGGACCAAAAAGGATCCCGAGCTCGCGCGCCTATCGGGACGGTGGGGAGAGCGGCTCCCCTATCTGGAATGGCTGCTTTCGGGCCATTTCTCCCGCTGGTGGCGCTCGGACTGGGCCGTCTACCCCGGCCTGTCGGGCAAGCCCCTGACGTATGCGCGGCTGGAGGACGGCGTGAGCGAGGCCGGCGGCAAGCTCTATTTCGACGACTCCCCCAACCGGATCACCCGGGCCCTGGAGAATCAAGGAATCAGCGTCCTCCCCGCCGGGCCTTGGGTCGAGCCCCTGGCGCGCTGGCTCGGGGCCGAAGCGGCGAAGGCCTCGGGGGCGCTGATCCAGCCGCGGGTCATCGCCGACCAGAAGCTGGCCGCGCCCATGCGCTCTTTCCTAGCGACGCTGCGGGCCCTCGACGAGCGTTCGGGCTCGAAATACCGCGGGATCGCGGCCGCCGACCTCGCTTATCCCGCCTCCCCCCTGAAAGGGCAGATGTTCGTGACGCAGAAGGAGCCGGGCGCCCTCTCGCCCGCGAACGCGCGGCCCGTCTCCTCGCTCTTCCGGGGCCGCTCGCGCCGGTGGGCCCTGCTCCACCTCGACCATCCCGCCACCGAGAAGCTCCGCCGGCTGCACGTCTCCCGGCCCGGCTTCGCCGCCTATCTCTGCCTGAAGATGATGCACCTGAAGGACGGAGACGTCCCGGCGGACCGGGCCAGCGAGTTCTCGAACCTGGCGGAGAAGGCGGAGCTGAAGCTCCTCTCAGTCGCGCTCGACATCGATTCCGCGAGCAAATGCCGATTATGACGACCGGTCCCGGCGGCGAGACCCTTATCGACAGCGGCCACTTCCGCGTGGACCGCAAGCGGGCGCTCCACAAGCTCATACATTTCCAGATGCCCGACCCGGGGATGTTCCCGCTGCCCTGGGTGCAGGCGGCGGTGGCGAGCGGGGCCCGCGCGATCGAGGTCTCCACCTCGGCGTCCGGATTCGAGATGGCCTTCGACGGCGACGATTGGGACCCCCGGGACTTCCGGGACCCGTACGGACATCTCTTCGAGGGGGACCCCGCCGGCGGGAAGACCCGCAACCGCGAGCTGGCGATCGGCCTTTTGTCCGCGCTCCGGATCCTTCCGGAGCGCGTCACCATCATGTTCGCGCAGGGCGACATGGAGTACGTCCTCTCCGTGAAGAGCCCCACGGAGGAGGACCTGTCGCCCGCCCCGCAGCGCCCCCTCGAGAATCTGCGCAAACGCTTCGGGCTCGACGTGAGGATGTACGTGCGGGTCGGCAAAGCAGGCACGTTCCAGAAGGAGCGGGAGCATCTCCGCGAGCTCTGCCGGCATTGCCCGGTTCCGATCCGGCTCCAAAGGAGCGTCATCAACCCCCCGGCCGATCCCAACGAGGCGGTCCTGTCGCGGACCTTCGAGAAGGGGGGCTCCGGCATTGCCGGAGAGGTCCGCCTATCTCCCCGGACGCTCGGGACCAGCCGCCTGGAATTCGTGATCAACGGGGTCACGGTGACGACTGAGCATCCGGAGCTGCCCGGGGTGCAGCTCGAGGGCTTCGTACGCGACGACGGCCTGCGCAAGAGCATCTCGCAGGCCGGGATCGTCAGGGACGGCCGGTACCGCGCGGCCATGGAGGCGTTCTCGTCCGAATCGAAGGCCCTTCTCAAGGACGCCGTCGTCTCGGCGAGGCGCCTGGCGCCCCGCGTCGGCGCGCTGCTGAAGGCGCCCTCCGCGCGCCGGCACTGGATGCCCTGGGGCGGCCGCTCGCTGGGCGAGAGGATCGGGAGCTTCCTTACCGCCGGTCTCGAGGACCCGGGCGGCATGGAGTCGTCGGAGCACAGCGTGCTCCGGATGTCCCTGATCGTCGGCGCGCTGCGCGAGGCCTGCGTTCGCCACCGCTTCGCGATGGCGAAGAACGCGCCCGGGATCCCGGAGCTCCTCTGGAACGCGGCCGTTCTATTCGATGAGACGGGCAAGCCCTTGACCCTCCGGGAGCTCCAAGACCAGAGCCGCTGGCTGACCCGGATACCCTTCGCCGAAGGACGCTCCCCGGCCCCCTTCGCCGGCCTCACCGCGGCCTGGACGATCTGCGCCGCGGACAAAGCGTTTCTGGAGCGCTTCTTCCCGAGCCAGGTCCAGCAGGTGGGCGTCGACGAGATGGGGGGCGCGGCCGTCACCCAGCCGGTGCTCGAGCAGAAGAACCTGCTCGCGAAACGGCGGTTCCACGCCGAGCGGATCTTCGGCGAGGTCGGGCTCTCCCTGACCCCCCATCCGCGCCAAACAAGGATCCAATGGTTCAACGAGCGGCACACCATCGGGCGCTCCTTGTGGCCCATGGAGGGCCTGCGCATGGAGGCGGCGGTACTGCACCCCACGGTCGGCGCCGTGGCGCTGCGCGGCCGCGTGGACGCGGCCGCGGCCGAGTGCCTATCGGCCATCACGGCCGCCGCCCCCGGCCTTTACGAGGACCTCGCGCGAGCCTATGATCCGGGGGACGCGGGCCCTCGCCAGGCCATGATCCGCGAGCACCTCCTCGACTTCCTGGCCGGCTCCTGGGGCGGACGCGAGCGGACCGCGCCCCGGCACGCCTGGATCGCGGACCTCGCGCTGCTCCGGGCCCAGGACGGGACGATGCTCTCCGTCCGCGACCTGACCGAGCGAGCCGCCCATGGCCGGAAGACGACGCTCCTTCCGAGCCCGCACCCGGAACTCATCCAAAAGCTCTTCCTGGGGTATCCTGACCACATGAAGCGTCTTTTCGAGGGCTCTCCATTGGCGAGCATCGCCTCGCCTCCAAAGCCGGCGCGGCCGGTCGCGAGGCCGATTTCCATCTCCCCGGCGCGCAAGCCCCCGAAACCGGCCCCGAAGGCTCCCGTGCCGGAACCGTCGAAACCGCCGCCGAGCGCGGACGAATCGAAGCCGCCGGAGCTCATCGCGCTCGGGCCGGCGGCGCCGGAAGGTCGCGAGACCCCGCAACACCCGGCCGCGCGTCCCGCCTGGTCGACGCCCGGCGCCCCGGGCGAGAACCTCGTCATGGACCGGGCGGGGGACCTTAAGGCCTGGCTGCGGGCGCTGAAGAAGCGGGGCGCGTGCCCGCTAGCGGACGAGATGATCGACAGGATCAGCCTCGTCGACGAAGGTTCGGGCAAGCTGATCCGCCTCACGCCGGACCGGGGCTGCGAGCTCAACGCGGAGCATCCCCTGCTGAAGGCCCTCCAAGCGGACTACCATTCCTCCGCCCGCCTTCCGTACCTGGCGTCGGTGGCGTTTACGGCCATCAATAGGGTGATGAAAGACGTGACCGACGCGCACGACACGGACTTCTCGATGGCGCTCGCCGATCTCGTGCTCGAGACGGACAAACAGTAGACCCCCATCCCTAAACCCTCAAATCGTCCCTCAAGGGCCGGGGGACCGGGCGGCAGCCTGAGCGCCCGCGGGCTCGGCTATGTCTCTGATATCGCTCGGGCTTGAGGTACCCGCCCCGAACCGCACGGCCCTGAGGTCTGCGTGACATTCCTCCATATCCGGCCCTTGACGGGTACCCGGCAGGCCGTAGAGTATCTCCCGGGGGAAGGCCGTGCAGGCGACGTCGGGCGGCTCGGGAAAGTGATAGAATCTCGGGAATGCACGTAACGACACTGCTGGTGCCGCTCGTCGCGGCGATGTTCGTCGCGGCGTTGTATCTGTCTGCGCGATGGGCACGACGTTGGCGCGGGATGTGGCGCGGGGCGGCGCTCCTTCCGGCGATCGTGTTGGCCGTTTGGGCGCTGTCCGCAGTCACCGCGTGGCCGTCCGAGCACAACCTGTGGCCGCTCGAGCTGGTGCTCTACTGCCCGGCGGCGCTGCTCTATCTGGCGCTGCTTTGGGGGATCCGCAGAATAGTGGAGAGGCGGCGTTCCGCAACCGCCCGCTAGCCGGTCTCTGGGAGATTCCAGGGGCGCGAGGGTCGGCTGGCCGGACCATTCATCCAAGCCGAGACGCGGGCGCTGGGCCCGCGTGGCCGAACTCGATCGCTGGGGGTCGGGGTGCTGAAGGCCCTCCGAGCGGACTGCCATTCCCCCGCCCGCCGTCCGTACCTGGCTTCGGTGGCGTTTACGGCCATCAACAGGGTGATGAAAGACGTGACCGACGCGCACGACACGGACTTCTCGATGGCCCTCGCCGATCTCGTGCTCGAGACGGACAAGAGGTACCTTCCCCAAACCGCACGGCCCCGCGGCCCACGGTCTACGCGACATTCCCCTATATCCGACCATTGACGGGTACCCGGCAGGGCGTAGAGTATCTCCCGGGGAAGGGCATGAAGGCGAAGGGCCCCAAACACCTTGATTTCTCCTACAGGTCGTGGGAGGACCCGATGCCGCCTCCTGGTCGAGGGGCGCCTATGCGCGCGTACGATCCGCGAAGAGGCTCCGCCGCTCCGGGTTCCCCGACGCATATGCGCTAGAGGAGGGCCCCGAACCACTCTGGCCGCGCAGTCCCATGAACCAAATAGGAGAGTTTTGGTAGAAAAAATAAAATGTCTATAAAATCAGCGTTATTTCTATACAAATGTCAGCGCCCTGTCATTGATTTGTCAGCGGATTTCAGTTACGGTATTAGGGCATGATCATAGTGGGGTATGCGAATTTGCGAGGTCCGTGCGAATCCGGAGTCTCGGAGGATCAGGTATGAAAGCTCTGATTTCCATTAGCGGCTTGAAGGCTATCGTGGAATCCCGTGGCGGCTTGGCGGCAAGCCGGCGTACGCTGCCGGGGCTGGGCGCGATGGTCTGCGCCGTGTTATGCGCGTCAGCTGCGCCGGCACGAGGCCAGAGCGTGACAGGCTCCCTCGTCACCCCGACTGCCCCGACCACGGTCACGCAGGGCCAGCCGTTCACGGTCACGACGAAGGTGGACTGTAATGGAGGCGCATGCGGCGATGTGACGGCCACGTTGGATCCGCAAAGTCCCGAGGTGTACGACTTCACGAACTGCGGGAAGACGGGGCCGGACGGGCCGTCACAGGCGCAATGTGATTCCACGTATTCAGGGACAACGTTGGCCGGACAGGTGGCCGTGGCCGGCGGGATTCAGCGGTGGACCGCGCCGGCAAACGCGATCTACACGATCGAGGCATGGGGCGCTCAAGGCGGTAATGGCGGCGGCAAGGGCGCGAGAATGAAAGGGACCTTTACCTTGGATCGCAATGAGGTGCTGAAGATATTGGTCGGCCAAGAAGGCTTATTCAAGGGATTCGGTTCCGGGGGTGGCGGGGGGAGTTTTGTGGTGAAGTCGGACAATACTCCCCTTGTCATCGCCGGGGGCGGCGGCGGGGCCGGTCACAGTGGTCCCGGCTCTCATACACCGGATGGAGGCGTTACGTCTGCCTGCGGCACGTCTGGAAAAGCCGGGAGTGCGGGCGCCGGCGGGTGCGGCGGGAACGGCGGTGAGAGCAGTTCGTCGTACGGCGGTACGTACAACAATTCCGGCGGCGGCGGAGGTTTGCTCGGTGATGGCGTCGGAGACGGTACCCAGACCAATCCCGGCAAGGCGTTCGTCAACGGCGGCGCGGGCGGGCAGGATACCGGAGGATTCGGCGGCGGCGGCGGCGGGATCTCCCATGCATGGAATTGCGGCAGCGGCAATGGAGGAGGCAGTGGCGGCGGCGGCTACAGCGGCGGCGGTGGCGGCGGTAGCTCGTGCAACGGAGGCGGAGGGGGCGCGGGCTCCCACAACGGGGGAACCGCTCCGGACAACACGGCCGCGGTGAACAACGGGCAGGGCAAGATCACCATAACCCTTGTCGAGGTTCTTTCAAAGGGCGTGATACCGACAGCGGTCGGCGCCGAGCCCTTCTATACGACCTCGCCGAACCCGCAGGCGAAGGCCGACGTGCCCTGCTTGGGCAACATGCAGGCCGGACAGTCGTGCAGCCAGACATGGACCGTGATCCCCACGGGTCCCCAGGGGGAGACCCACGAGTTCTTCACGTTCTACCAGTCGGCCGCGGGCGGAGATAATCCCACATCGAAGGTGGAAATAACGATCTATTGCGACGATCCGGACATCGACACCGTCTGTGCGGACGCCGACATCTGCCCGCAGGACTACGATCCCGGCCAGGAGGACACCGACGGCAGCGGGATCGGGGACGCCTGCAACCAGTCCGCGGACGCCGACTCGGACGAATACGAGGACAACCTGGACAACTGCGCCAACGCGTCCAATCCCGGGCAGGAAGATGGGGATTCGGACGGGGCGGGCGACGCGTGCGACAACTGTCCGTCCGACTCCAACGCCAATCAGGCGGACCCGGACAACGACGGGTTGGGGGACGTCTGCGACAATTGTCCCAACCACGCCAACCCGGGCCAGGCGGACTCGGACGGAGACGGCGTGGGAGACGCTTGTGAGCTCCTGGTGGGCTCCCTCGTCGTCCCGGCAGGGCCGATATCCGTCACGCAGGGCCAGGCGTTCACGTTCAAGACCAGGGTGCAGTGCCAGGGCGGCACGTGCGGCGACGTGACGGCGCTCGCGGACCCGAGCCCCCAGTGCAATGGCCCGCAGGGCTGCATCGAGCTGGAGGTCGGCGGTGAGACGTATATTTTCGATTCCGAGGTGAGAGGAACGAATCAGGCATCCACATGCGGGCAAGCAAGGACTCTGTGCGAGTCTATGGGCGGATGGATCCCCAATT
>JBDREN010000034.1:0-2234 GCA_043819795.1 Elusimicrobiota bacterium | reverse complement strand
GCCGTACCACCGCAGGCTGTCCGCCCTGGCGGCGCGGGTCAGGATGGGGTTCGACTGTCATACGATGGCCGCGGTCGGCCCCCCCGTCGGGCCCGACCCGGGGCGCGAGCGCCAGGCCGTCTGCCTGAGCGACGGCGACGGCGCCTGCCCCCGGGAGTGGATCGACTCCGCGGCGAGGATCTTCAGGCGGCATTTCCCCGAAGGGGTCTCCGTGAACTCCCCCTTCAAGGGCGGGCATATCGTCCGCTCGCACGCGCGCGAGATCCCGTGGATGCAGATCGAGCTCTCGCGCGACCCGTACGTCTCGTCCGAGGAGAAGGGACGGCGGGTCCTGGCCGCGCTGGAGCAATGGTGCGAAGAGAACCTGGCGATGGGCGGGATATGACGAAAGAAGAAGACCGATTCTCCCACCAGCGCATGCTCTTCCGGGCGGACCGCAGGGACGATCCTTCCGCCTGGTCCGACACGTCGCCGGAGGGCATGGTCGCCACGGCTCACTACCTGGCGACGCAGGCCGGGGCGGACGTCCTGGAGCGGGGCGGCAACGCGGTGGACGCCGCGATCGCCGCGTCTCTCGCGCTGGCGGTATGCGAGCCCGCGGGCTCGGGCCTGGGCGGGATGGCCATGATGGTCGTCCATCTGGCCCGGCCCGGACGGACGCTGGCGCTCATGGGGCCCTGCCGGGCGCCCCGCCGGGCCACGCCCGAGCTGGTCTCACAGGGAAAGCGCTACCGCGGCCATCGCGCGGTGGCGGTCCCCTCCCATCCCGCGACCGTGGACTACGCCCTGAGACATTTCGGCACGCTGAAGCCGGGCGACGTGCTCGCCCCCGCGATCCGTATCGCGGAGGAGGGATACCCCGTCACGAACCTGCAGCATGAGATAGCCGTCCGGTACCGAAAACAGCTGGCCGAAGGCGCGGGCGCCGGTCTTTTCCTGGACGCCGGCGGCGAGCCCCTGGCTCCCGGGACGTGGCTCCGTCAGCCGGTCCTGGCCCGCACTTTGCGGCGGCTGGCCGAGGCGGGATTCCGGGACTTCTACGAGGGCGAGATCGCCTCGCGCATGGCCGCGGACATGACCCGGAACGGAGGTTTCCTGGCGGCCGACGATCTAACGGACATCCCGTGGCCCCAAGAGAAGCCGCCCTTGCGGGGCGAGTTCGACGGCGGGGAGGTCTTCACCCTCGGGCCTCCCGGCGGGGGCCTGGCCTTGATCGAGATGCTCAATCTCCTCGGGGCTCTGGCGGGACCGGGATTCGACCCCGACAGCCCCGAGGGCGTCGCGCTGCTGGCGGGCATCATCCGGCAAGCCCGCCGCGACCGCCGGGAGTACGCGATGCGCATCGGCGCGGAGGACCTGGGCGCGGCCGGCGACTACGCGGGTCTCCCGTACGCGGGGCGGACCGCCGGCGCCGTCCGCCGCGAGCTCGGCTTGGGCGGCGAGACATCCCATATTTCCGTCATGGACAAATACGGGAACGCGGTCGCTATGACCCAGTCCATCGAGCGGAGCTTCGGCGCGGCCGCTGTGAGCCCGGAACTGGGCTTCCTGTACAACGGGTTCCTGCGCGCCTTCAACGTGAAGAAACCCGGACATCCCCACTACCTGCGTCCCGGCGCCCCGGCCCGCTCCAACGCGTCGCCCACGCTCGTCCTGAAGGACGGAAGACCATGGGCGGCGCTCGGCTCGACGGGCTCGGAGCGGACCGCCTCGGGCATCTTCGAGGTCCTGGTTCGGCTGAGGCGGCAACCTCCCTTCGAGGCGGTGCTCGCGCCGCGCCTGCACTGCACGCCGGAGAGCGAGGTGCTCCTGGAGGCGGACCGCTTCCCGCCCGAGGCTGTCGCCGCCCTGGCGCGCAAGGGGTTCACGGTCGAGCGGCTCGAGCCCTACGCCTTCGCCATGGGAGGGCTGCAGCTCGTCGTCCGGCAGGAGGGCGGATTCCGCGGCGTGGGGGAGCCCCGCCGCGACGGGGCCGCGGCCGGGCCCCGAAAGGCGTGAGTTCGGGCCACGGGCTGCGGCGCTCCGGATCAGATCGTGACGTCCAGCTTCTCGGCGCTGTGGACCAGGATGGTCGTCCGCAGCCTGTCGAGCAGGGGCTCGTAGAGACCGATGAGCGCGGCCTCGCCGCCCTCCTCGGGCACGCCCAGACCCAGGAAGACGACGTCGGCGCGCGAGGATTCGAGCGGTATCATCTGCGTCCAGTGGGTCTTGGTGACGACCACCCGGACCTCCAC
>JBDREN010000033.1:0-28491 GCA_043819795.1 Elusimicrobiota bacterium | reverse complement strand
CCTAGAAGAACACCCGGCCGTAGACGCCGGCGCCGTCCGCCGCGGAGCCGAACTCGGAGCGGGGCACCGCTCCCGCGGGTCTTTTGCCGGTGGCGAACCAGCCGTAGGCGCTGATGTCCGCGTTGTCGTGGACGTTGAGAGTGAGGCGGGGCTGCCAGAGGGTGGAGGCGTCAACGAGGTTGACCATCCCCGCGAGGTCGAAGTGGGCCAGAGCGTGGGGCTCGGCGTGGAAGGTGGATACGAAATAGGACCGTGAGCCCAGGAAGGCCCATCCTTCCCGGTAGGGGGCGTCGGTCGCCACCGCGAGCAGGTCCGAGGTCCGGCTCGCTCCGAAATCGTTGTAGAAAAACGCTCCCCCGACGGTCGTGTTGCCCGCCACGCGCCAGTCGGTCCCGGCCACGCCCACGAACGCGGCGTCATGCGCCCCGCCGCGACGCGCCTCCTTGTCGAGCCTCCGCTCGAAGAGAGCGAGCTCGCCCCAGACGGCCAGCGGCCCCGCGTCTCCCTCCCAGCCCGCGCCCCCGAAAAGGCGCCGCCTGAACTTGCCCACGACGACCTCCAGGTCCAGGCTGCTCACGCGCCGTCGCAGGCGTCCGATCACGGCCGATTCCGCCCAGGGGTCCGCCGCGGCCGCGATGATCTCGGCTTCGCCCTCCTCGCCCACGGAGATCCGCCCGCGTGCGGAGTCGATTCCCGGCTTGTAGGTGGAGTCGAGGTCGCCGGGCGGGAAAGGCGCGAGCACGTCGAGCACGCCCACGAAGTGGCTCGTTCCGAGGGTCACGGGCTGGCGTCCCAGGTCCACGTCGAAGACCGAAAAGGAGCGCGAGAGCTTGAGCCTCTCGACGCGCAGGTCGGCCTGGGCATGCGGCTCCCGGACCGGGTGCGCCGTCATGTCGACGCGCTCGAGCAGCGCCCTGCCGCCGAACGGGTTGCCGCCGGCCTGGCCGGCGCCGGTGTTCGGGGCGTCGGTGGAGTCCCAGACCGTGCGGAACTCGACGGCCGTTGACAGGGACCAGGGGCCGGTCAGGTAGCCGAGCGAGGGGCGGATGTAGGTCCCCGAGACCCAGTAGCCCTTGGTCGGAAGAGAGAGGCCTCCGATGGGCGGCGTGCCCGAATGGAAGAGGTTCTCTCGCAGGGCCACGCCGGTCTCGACGGCGGCCTCTCCCAGGGCCGGAAGGGTGATGAGCAGCGCGGCGGCCGCGGCTATGGGCCCAGCCCAGCCGCGCGGTCCCGCGGGAGGCGGGGCCGCGGCCGCGCTATTTTTTCTCATCCGACTGGATCTTTCCGTCGCGCAGCCGGATCACGCGCCGGGCGCGCTCGAGGACCAGGGGGTCGTGGCTGCTGAACAGGAAGGTCACGCTCTGCTCCTCGTTAAGTTTGCGCATGAGGTCCATGAGACTGCCGGCCGTCTCCGAGTCGAGGTTCGCGGTGGGCTCGTCCGCGAGCACGATGGCGGGGCGTCCCACGACGGATCGCGCCACGGCCACGCGCTGCTGCTGGCCGCCGCTCAGCTGAGGGGGGCGGCGGTTCTCCAGGCCTTTGAGGCCGAGCATCCTCATGAAAGGGTGGATCCGCTCGGCGTGGTCCCGTTCCGGAACGCCCTGGATCTGCAGGATGAACTGGACGTTCTCGTAGGCGCTGAGCACCGGGATGAGGTTGTAGGCCTGGAACACGAACCCGATCTTGTACAGGCGCAGGGACGTGAACTCGTCGTCGCTTAGTCTGGAGACGGCCTGCCCGTCGATCCAGATCTCGCCCTTGTCCGGCCGGTCCAGGCCTCCGATGAGGTTGAGTAAAGTGGTCTTGCCGCTGCCGGACGGTCCGGCCAGGGCCGCGAAATCGCCTTTGGGCAGCTCGAGGTCCACGCCGTCCACGGCCCGGACCTTCTGGTTGCCGCTCTGGAAGTGCTTCACGGCGTTGCGTACCTTGACGACAGGTCGAGTATCCGCCATCAGTATCTCCTCATGGCGTCGGCCGGCCGCACGCGCAACGCCCTGCAGGTGGGGTAGATCGACGCGACGAGAGCCAGCGCCGCCACGATCAGGGTCACGACCGCGGTCTTGGGCCAGTCCCAGCCGGTCTTGAGGATGGGCTCGATGAGCACGCCGCCGAACTCCTGGCCTTCGCCGCTCATGAGCCCCGAGAAATCGATGCCGTGGGTCATGCCGTAGAGCCCCAGGGGGATCCAGAGCAGGATGCCCACGACGGCGCCGAAGACGCCCAGCACCACGCCTTCCGCGAAGACCATGCTCACGATCCCCGGTCCGCCCAAGCCCAGCGCGCGCACCACCCCGAACTCCCGGACGCGCTCCATCACGCTCATGAGCATGGTGTTGGCCGTGCCGAGCCCGACCAGGACCAGGATGAGCCCGAAGAAGATGTACCCGCTCGTCCGGTCGAGCCTGATGGCGTCGGCGATCTGCGGCATGGCCTCCTGCCAGGGAAGGGCCTCCACCCCGGCGAGTCCCGAGGCGAGCTCTTCGGCCTTGGGCAGGAACCGTTCCGCTTGACGGTAATCGCTCAAGAGGACCGCGAGTTCGTGCGCCCGGTCCTCGGCGCCCAGGAGCCGCGCCGCGGCCCGGCGGTGGACGAGCACCGCTCCCTTGTCGATATCCGGGATGCCGGTGTCGAGAAGCCCGCGCACGCGGAAGAGGCGGCTCACCATCTCGCCCTTATGGTCCTGGGCCATCCATACGAACTTGCGCCCGAGCTTGAGGCCGAGCTCGTTGGCCAGCTCCGCGCCCATGACCGCCTCCCAGAGCTTGTCCTCCTCGGGCAGCCGTCCCTCGACGATGCGTTTGTCCTTGAGGAGCGGGTTGATCTCAGCCTCCCTCGGGAAATCCACGCCCATCATCACGCCGCCGCGGCTGTCGTGGCTGGAGCGCGCGAGCCCGGGCAGGAGGACGCGGGCGTAGACTCCCGATACCTCGGGGTTTTTGTCGAGTTTTGCGATAAGCTCCGTGACGGGGAAGGAGAGGCTGACCTGGCGCAAGTCCAGATAGCCCTTCCGGTAGAAGCCCACGTGGCCGCTGCCCATCCGGGTGCCTTCCTCGATCATCTTGGGATACATCCCCGCCTGCATGCATACCATGAACATGCAGAGGAACACGGCGCCCGCGATGGAGGCGAGCTCGATGGCGGTGCGCCGCGGGGACCGCCAGAGGTTGCGCCAGCCGAGCTTGAGCCAGAGCATCAGACCTCTCTCAGGACCTCGACCGGCCGCAGCCTGTAGAGCTTGAAGGCCGGCAGAAGGGCGACGACGATGCCGATCAGGGCGGTCATGAGGACCGGGAAGAGGACGTGCTCGAAGCCGGGGGCGGTGCGGAATACCGGCTCGATCGAGGCGCCGACCCAGGTGAGCGACGTGAAGCTCTCGCGGAAGTCCAGCGGATGGACGTTCCAGTGATGACTCCACGCCGCGCCGATCGCGCCGCCCGCGATCGCCGAGGCGAGGCTCAGGTAGAGAGCTTCGATGATGAGAAGCGACGCCAGCCGCGTCGGCTTGAGTCCCACGGCGCCCATGATGGCGAACTCGCGCACGCGCTCGTGGAGGGCCATGTACATGGTGTTCATGGTCACGAGCACGACCGCGAAGTAGAAGATCACCGCGTAGATGGTCCTGTAGACGCCGGTCATCTCGATCATCTCGCTCATCTGCGGCAGGAACCTGTCCCAAGGGGAGACCTCGACGCCGCGGCCTTTCACGGCCTCCTTGATCGCTTCGGCCCACAGCTTGGCCTGGAGAGGCTGCTTGAGCGCGAGGACCCATTCGTGGACCCTGCCCTCCAGGCTGAGCGCGGCCTGAAGGTCCTCGCGGCCGACGAGGGCCAGCGACGTGTCGCGGAGCTTGTCCCCGGTCTCGAGGATGCCGGTCACCGTGAAGAGCTCGGCCGCGATGGAGCCGTCCGCGGCCTGGCCCATGGCCGCGATCTCGGTCCCGATCTTCGCGCCGAGCCGGCGGGCCAGACCCCGTCCCAGCACGATCTCGCCGCCCTTGAGTCCCGAGAGAAAGCGTCCTTCGGCGACGCGCTTGGGAAGCCGGCTCACCCCGCGCTCCGCCTCGGGGTCGATGCCCAGGACCTCGGCCGGCTGGGTCTGGCTCTCTTCGCCCTCGCCCGCGCTCAGAAGCATGAACCCGCGGACCCGGGCCGCGCGCCCGGTCACCTCCGGGTGGTCGAGGACCGCCTCCGGAGGCTCGTCTTGATCCATGGTTAGCTGGATCCGGTGCCGGTCCAGGTATCTCTCGGCGGTGACGACCGCGTGCCCGTAGTAGGTCTCGGTGGCCGAGGCCACCATGTCCCAGATCATCCCGTAGAGGAGCCCTAGGGCCACCACCAAGAGCGCCGTGGCGCCGGCCATGGCGGACATGGTCAGCAACGTGCGAACGGGCCGCCTTCCCAGGTTGCGCGCGGCCAGACGGAGGAAGAGCTTCACCGCTTCCTCCTGAGGCCGCGCAGGGAGAAAAGTCCCTTCTTGAGGGGGATATCCAGCTCCAGCTCGTCGTAGACGATCTCCGTGCGCTCGTCCGGGTTGTCCACGGGCAGGATCTTTATCCGCAGGGGGATCCAGCGGCCGGCGATCTTCTCGACCTTGTCGAAGGCGAGGGTGCGCACCTTCTCGCCGTCCTCGTCGTAGTAGTCCACATCGAGGGCGATGAGGCGCTCTTGGTCCACGTGGTAGACGATCTTGCCCCACACCACGGCCGCGTCCGGCTTCGGGACGCAGAGGATCGTGACGGTGGACCCCTCGACCGACTCGACCGTGAGGTCGAAGAGCTCCTCGATCTTGTCCTCCTTGACCAGGTCGTCGTTGGTGATGTGGCTGCCCATCCAGCTGTCGCCCATGAGGCTGGAGGGGACCTTGATGAGGCGGTCTATCTTCGGGAGGTAGTTCCAGACCTCGTCGTCGCGCTTGAGCGTGGCCGTGCCGCGCTCCTTCTTGGGCGAGCGGACGACCGCGAGGAAGCGCTCGCGCCCCTCGCCCCACATCTCCATCGTGAGCTCGCGCTTCCAGAACTCGGTGACGATGCGCATGCGCGCGACCGCGCGCGAAGTCTTGCCCCGGTGGGCGGTCTCGACCCTGCGGACGAGGGCCTCGGCGTCGATCCGGGGCTCCCCGGCCGAGGAGCCGGAGACGAGCAGCCCGAGGAGCAGGAGAAAGCGCATAAGGGACCAAAGTCTAGGAAATTTAGCGCGACTATAGTAATGACACGCGTCCGGCATATGCCTATTTCTATTGACAAAAACGGTTTTTGGGGTCATATATTGGGTGAGGGACCCCCATGACCCGCCCTTGGCTGATAACCGGCCTGCTGACGGCCCTTTGTCTCGGAGCGCAAGACGTCCGTTGCGCGCAGTCCGAGGCCGAGGAGCCGTCTTTTGGCGAGGCTCTCTCGCTGGCCTCGGCCGTTTCCCACCAGTCTTTCCTGAAGCACCGGCCCGGCGAGCCTTATATAGACGATGCGGTCTCCCTGCCGGAGGTCCCACCGGAAGGGCTCAAGGAGTTGCGGGCCGTCCTGCTCGAGGGCCGGGACGTGCAGGAGGGTTGCGCGCTCCCGTGCGCGAGCGGGGGGGAGATCGCCCTTTACCGCGCGAAGATAGAGCTTGTCGGCGCCAAGCTTGGGATGGAGGCGGAGGGGCTCGGCGCCGCCATCGCGAACTATATCCCAAAAGGCGTCCCGCGCAGGAAGCCCGCGGGCGCTACCGCCACCGAGGCCGGGCGGAAGCTCGAGCTCGAGACCATCAAGAAGCTTCTCAAGGATTCCAAGGTCGGCCCGGAGCGGCGCAAGGCCTTGGGCCTCAAGGCTGGCCGGCTCGCCCAGGCGCTGGGCAGAGCCCGGTATATGGACGCCGCCGGCGGTGCGGTGGCGGGAGCGGGGAGCCCGGCGAAGCCGGGGCGCGGGCTTTCCGCCAAGGAGACGGCGCTGCTCAACGCCGTGCCCAGGGTCGGGGGCGTGCCTTCGCTGGCGGTCGAGGCTCCGCCCCCGGCGCCGGCGCAGAAGCCTATCCGTCCGTCCGAAGTCGGCAAGCGCGTCGGCGCCGCTCTGAACCATCAGGTCGGCCGCTATGAAGTCGGGAGGGAGGTCCTCGATCGGGTGCCGGATCCTCCCAAAGTCGATTTCGCTCAGCTTGACGCGGAGACTCTCGCCGACCATGACAAGAAGGGTCGCGGATTGATCCGCTTTAACACTTCGCGGGTGGCCGGCGTGGTCAAATTCTACGATCCAGGCGCGGATGAGAAGGAGCTCGAGGATCCCGTCAAGCTGCGCGCGTACCTCGCCAAGAACCCCGGGATGATCGAGAAGGTCGCCGGGGAGTTCGACGGTCTCTACGTGCATGAGATGACCCATGCGGCCCAGGCCCGGCAGAGGTACAGGGGCTTCTTGAAGGATACCGTCAACGGGTGGGTCGATATCTTCAACAAGCTCACCTACCCGGTGGAGCAGGAGTGGGAGGCCTTCGGGAACCAGAACCGCTATTATCATGAGAAGGCCAAGGAGGATCCCTCCCTCATGATGAGGATCCAGCCCCTGTCCTCCAACTGGGTCCAATACGAGGACTACGCCCGTGACCTGACCGCCAATCGCAGGGGGATCGCGTCTCTCTACGGGGACAGCTGCAAGCCGGTCGGCGAGATACGGTTCGGCTTCGGTAAGTTGAAGGAATACTACGACCGCGCTTTGGGCCGCCATGAGCGCGAGTGGCCCAAGCTGAGCGTCGAGTCCCACGTGCTCGTGGCGGAGAGCATCGCGGACAAGCCGTATCCGATGTACGGGGTGAGGCAGCTCAAGACTGCCTACTCCCGCGCCGTCAAGCACGGGATCCTCGCGGATCACAAGGATGATATGGCGGCCACGTTCGGCAAGACCGTCGCCAGATTGGACCTTACGCGGGAAGAATGGGTCCGGAAACAGCAGCCCATGAAGCTCGACGACCAGAACAAGGCCCTGCTCCGCGAGATGAGCGACAAGCTCGACGTGCCCCTGCCCAAGGGTCTGCAAGCCCTCGTCGACAAATGAGGACGGGACCGTTCGCGGCCACCGCCGCCTTCGCCCTTCTATTGTCGGGGTGTCCCATGAAACAGGAAGGCTTCCGGACGTATTCGCTCGCCAAGGGCGGCTTCTCGGTCGAGGTGCCCTCGGACTGGACGGTCATCGAGAGCCGCAGCGAGGACGTCCCCGGCGCGCAGTTCCTGGCGCCTCCGCCTGAAGGAAAGCGCGCGGTCCGGCACTACATCTCCGTCGACTTCTTCCCACGGGGCAACAAGGTGTACTCCTCGCCGGCCGAGTACGAGGACTACGTCGCCTCCCACGATTGCCCTTCCGCCGAAACCGCGCGCAAGGCGGCGCCGCTCGATGTGGGGGGGGTGCAGGCACGGGAGCTGCGCTGGTGCAAGCCCCTGCCGCAATCCCCCGAGTACGCCCCCGAGGGCCGGCTGGCCATGCGAACGGTCCTCTTGGAAACGGGCGGCGGGTTCTACGCGATCAACGACGCGGGCCCCGAGGACGAGGGCGGCGCCTACGCGGGCGTCTTCCGGCGCGTGCTGGAGACGTTCAAGGCCGGAAAGCCTTCCTGAAACCCGAGAGCTATTCGGCCGCCTCCGGCTTCATCTCCGGAGGTTCGGGAGCGCGGCCCAGGTCGCGGTCGAGGAGAACGATCTCGATGCGGCGGTTGCGGGCCTTCCCTTCCGTAGTATCGTTGGAGGCGACGGGCCGGTATTCCCCGTAGCCCGCCGCCGAGATCAGCGACGGGTCCACCCCGGCATTTTCCTGAAGGTAGCGCGCGACCGTGGTGGCGCGCGCGGTCGAAAGCTCCCAGTTCGTGGGGAATTTCGCGCGCAAAGACCGGGCGATGGGAACGTTGTCCGTGTGGCCTTCGATGCGGACCTGCTTGTCGGACAGGTGCCGGATGATGTCCCCGACGCGTGAGAGAACCTCGCGGCCGCCCTTCTTGATGGAGGTCTCCCCGGAGGCGAAGAATATCGTCTCGGCCACGTTGAGCGTCAGCTTGCCTTCGTACTGCGTGATCTTCACCTGACCCTCGTCTATCTCGGCCTTGAGCTCGCCCAAGAGGCTCTCGTAGGTGGCCGTGGTCTGCTCCAGCTCGCGGGCCTGCTTGGCGCGTATCTCGTCCTGCTCCTTGGTGAGCCCCGCGATCTTTTTCTCGAGGGCCTGTTTCTCCGTGCTCAGCCGGGAGACCGTGTCGGAGAGCTCGTCCTGCCCGGCCTTGAGCGACTGGGAGAGCTCGTCGTTGCTCAGGCGCAGCTGGTCCCGCTCGGCCTCGATCTGGGTCGCCTTGGCGCTGAGCTGGTCCTGGGTCGTCTCGAGCTCCCGGATGCGGCGGTCGAGGTCCGAGACGCGGGCCTGGGTCTGGGACAGGCTCTTCTTGGCCGTGGCCGTCTCCTCCTGAAGCCTCAGGTTCATCTTGGAGAGCTCGCCGCGCTTGGCGCTCAAGGCGTTCGACAGGTCGGTCTGGGCCGCCTCGAGACGGTCGCGCTCGGCCTCGAGCTGCTCGTTGCGCGTCTTCGCGTGGGCTATGGTCGCCTCCAGCTCCTCGCCTTTCTTTCTCGTCTCGGCCAAGGCGGCCCGCGACTCGGCGAGGCTCGCCTCCAGCGCGGCGGCCTCCTGCTTGCTCTCGACCATGGCCGACCGGGCTACGGTCAGGCCCGCCTCGAGCTCGCCCGCCCACTTCTTCTCCTTGTCCAGGGCCTCGGCCGTCTGGGCGAGCGTCTGCCTGGTCTGCTCGAGCTCCTGGCCCGTCTTGTCGGCCTGGGTGGTGAGCGCGGAGTACTTCTTGGCGCTCACGCAGCCCATGCCCAGGGCCAAAGCCGCCGCGAGCCCGAGATGCGTCGCCGTCCTGTGATCGATCCTCATGGTCGGTCTCCTCATGAAAAATGAGCCTTCTCCGCGTATTGTAGTACAAATCCCGGGGACTCTATTGAGGAAAGCGGGGAAATTAGATTAACTACAGGGGACTGGAGGAAGATCATGGCCGACTTGCGCGACGATACACAGACCAAGGAATGGCTGGCTTCCATTGACGAGGTCCTCGAGCGCGAGGGCCAGGAGCCGGTCAAGGGCCTGCTCAAGCGCCTGGAAAGCCACGTCCACGGCGCGGGCGTGCGCATGCCCTTCACCGCGAAGACGCCCTATATCAATACCATCCCCCCCGAGGACGAGCCTCCCTATCCGGGCGATCGCGCTCTGGAGCGCCGGATCAAGAGCGTGAACCGCTGGAACGCGATGGCCATGGTGGTCCGGGCCAACCGGGTGTCCACCGGCATCGGCGGCCATATCTCCACGTACGCCTCGGCGGCGACCCTCTATCAGGTCGGCTTCAACCATTTCTTCCGCGGGCGCGGCGAGGGCCGGGAGGGGGACATCGTGTACTTCCAGGGCCACGCCGCCCCGGGCATCTACGCGCAGGCCTTCCTGGAGGGCAGGCTCACGACCGGCCAGCTCGAGAACTTCAGGAGGGAGCTGCATCCTGGCGGCGGGCTCTCCTCATACCCCCATCCCTGGCTGATGCCGGACTTCTGGGAGTTCCCGACCGTCTCGATGGGCTTGGGCCCCCTGATGGCGATCTACCAGGCGCGCTTCAACCGATATCTGGAGGACCGCGGGCTCAAGAAGCCCTCGGACGCCAAGGTCTGGGCCTTCCTGGGCGACGGGGAGACCGACGAGCCCGAGGCGTTGGGCTCGATATCGTTGGCCGGCAGGGAGAAGCTCGACAACCTGATCTTCGTGGTCAACTGCAACCTGCAGCGGCTCGACGGGCCGGTGCGCGGCAACGGGCAGATCATCCAGGAGCTCGAGGCGGTCTTCCGGGGCGCGGGCTGGAACGTGATCAAGGTCATGTGGGGGGCGGACTGGGACCCGCTGTTCGCCAAGGACAAGGGCAACGAGCTTCTGCGGGCCATGAACGAGGTGCCGGACGGGGAGCTTCAGAGATGGGTGGTCGAGAGCGGGGCGAAGCTGCGCGAGCGCCACTTCGGCAAGGCCCCGCGCCTGCTCAAGCTCGTCGAGCACCTCTCCGACGACGAGCTGCGCCGTCTCAGGCGCGGCGGGCACGACCCCCAGAAGGTATACGCCGCCTTTAAGGCGGCCTCGGAGCACAAGGGCCAGCCGACCGTCGTCCTGGCGCACACCATCAAGGGATACGGGCTCGGCGAGGCGGGCGAGGGGAGAAACGTCACCCACCAGCAGAAGAAGCTCAACGAGGAGGAGCTGCGGGAGTTCCGCTCCCGGTTCGGCATCCCCATCTCCGACGAGGACGTTTCCGAAGCCCCCTTCTACAGGCCTCCCGACGACAGCCCGGAGATCAGGTACGTGCGCGAGCGGCGCGAGGCGTTGGGGGGATCCGTCCCGGCCCGCGCCCCCCGGGCTGCGAAGCTGCCGGCCCCGCCCGCGGCGCTCTTCGAGGAGTTCAAGAAGGGAACTGGAGAGCGGGAGGTCTCCACGACCATGGTCCTGGTGCGCCTTCTGGCCAAGCTCCTCAAGGACAAGGACCTCGGCCGGCTTATCGTGCCCATCGTCCCGGACGAGGCGCGCACCTTCGGCATGGAGGCCCTGTTCCGGCAGTGCGGCATCTATTCGCACGTGGGCCAGCTCTACGAGCCCGTGGACTCGGACCAGCTCATCTACTATAAGGAAGCCCAAGACGGCCAGATCCTCGAGGAGGGGATCACCGAGGCGGGCTCGCTGTCCTCATTCATCGCGGCCGGGACCGCCTACGCCACGCACGGGATCAACATGATCCCCTTCTTCCTCTTTTACTCCATGTTCGGGCTTCAACGGGTCGGGGACCTGGTATGGGCGGCGGGCGACATGAGGACCAAGGGCTTCCTGGTGGGAGCCACGTCGGGCCGCACCACCCTCGCCGGCGAGGGTCTCCAGCATCAGGACGGCAACAGCCACGTCCTGGCCTTGACGGTCCCGAACCTGGTCAGCTACGATCCCGCGTTCGCCTATGAGATCGCCGTGATCGTGCGCGAGGGCATCCGCCGGATGTACGAGGCGCGCGAGGACATCTTCTACTACGTCACGGTCGGCAACGAGAACTATCCCATGCCGGCCATGCCCGCGGGCGAGGGGGTCGAGCGGGGCATCCTGAAGGGCATGTACAAGTTCAGGGCGTCCGAGAAGGGCGGCGGGGGACCGCGCGCCCAGCTCTTCGGGAGCGGCGCCATCCTGCACGAGGCCCTGGCCGCGCGGGAGCTCCTCGAAAACAAGTTAGGCGTGGCCGCGGACGTCTGGAGCGTGACCAGCTACAAGCAGCTCTGCCGGGACGCGCGCATGGTCCAGCGCCACAACATGCTCCATCCGGAGGAGCCTCCCCGGCTCTCCTATGTCGAGGAGTGCCTCAATGACGAGCAGGGTGTCTTTGTGGCGGCCACGGATTACGCGCGGGCGCTGCCCGAGGCGGTCGCGGGCGCGTTTCCGAGGAAGCTGTGGACCTTGGGCACCGACGGGTTCGGGCGCAGCGAGACTCGCGAGGCTCTGCGGGACTTCTTCGAGGTGGACGCCCGGTTCATCGCCCTGGCGGCGCTCAACGCCCTGTTCCGCGAGGGCAAGCTCCCGGCCTCCGCGGTGGCCAAGGCTATGAAGGAGCTGGAGATAGACCCCGAGAAGGCGGACCCCATCCTGGAGTAACTCATGGCGACCGAATTCAAGCTGCCCGACCTGGGCGAAAACATCGAATCAGGGGACGTGGTCACGGTCCTCGTCAAGGAAGGGGACGAGGTCGTCAAGGACCAGCCGGTCATCGAGCTCGAGACCGAGAAGGCCGCGCTCGAGGTGCCCTCGCCTTTGAGCGGCCGAGTAGCCGAGATACTGGCCAAGGCCGGGGACAAGGTCAAGCCCGGACAGGCGATCCTCAGGTTCGAGGACGGCGACGGCCGCAAGTCCGCCGCGGGCGTTGAAAAGGCGGATGCATTGTCGTCGGCGCCTGCCGCCGACGCCGCTCCCGAGGGCGGCCGGCACGGCGCCCCTGCCGGGGTCGACGCCGCACCGGTCGCCAAGACATCTCCTGAGGGCGTCCGGCACGGCGCCCCTGCCGGGGTCGACGCCGCGCCCCCCGCGGCCGAGCCCGCCGGAGGGGTCCAGGAGGCGAAGGATCCCGTCGCGAGGCCCACGGAGGATCGCGCCGCCGCCGGCGCGGAAGGGCCCAGCGCTGCCCCGGCGGGTCCGGCCGCTCCTTCGGTCCGCCGTTTCGCTCGCGAGATCGGCGTGGACATCGCCTCGGTGTCGGGCTCGGGCCCGGCGGGGAGGATATCCATCGAGGACGTCAAGGCGTACGCTCGCGCGCGGGCGGCCGCGGGGCCCGCTTCGACGGTCGGACAGCCGCCCGCTCCCGCGCCGGCGGCGCTGCCGGACTTCGCCAAGTGGGGGGAGGTCGAGCGCAAGCCCATGACGAGCGTGCGCGCCAGCACGGCTCGCCACATGAGCGCGGCCTGGCTCCGCGTGCCCCACGTCACCCAGTACGACAAGACGGACATCACCGAGCTCGAGGACATGCGCAAACGCTACGCCAAGCGTTTCGAGGAGAAAGGCGGCAAGTTCACCGTCACCGCGGTCGCGCTCAAGATCTGCGCCGCGGCCCTCAAGCGCTTCCCTCAGTTCAACGCGAGCCTGGACGAGGCGGCGGGCGAGATCGTCCACAAGAAGTACGTCCACATCGGCGTGGCCGTGGATACCGAGCGGGGATTATTGGTGCCGGTGATCCGCGACGCGGACAAGAAAGGCATCATCGAGCTCTCGGCGGAGCTCGTCCGCGTCTCGGCCCAGGCGCGCGCCCGGAAGCTGTCCATGGAGGACATGCGGGGCGGGTGCTTCACGATCACGAATCTTGGGGGCATCGGCGGGACGCAGTTCTCGCCCATTGTTAACTGGCCGGAGGTGGCGATCCTCGGCATCTCGAGGGCGGCCCAGGAGCCCTCTTTCTCGGGAGGGGTCTGCGCCCCGCGGCTCATGCTGCCGCTTTCCCTATCCTACGACCACCGCATCATCGACGGGGCCGACGGCGCCCGCTTCCTGCGCTGGGTGGCGGACGCGTTCCGGCATCCCCTTGTCCTTTCTTTGGAAGACTCGGCTTGATATCGGGCCCGGCTCCCGCGGCCCGGGCCGGGCGGAAGGTTACTTGTTTCCGTAGGCCCGACGCACCATGAGGTCGGCGAACCTGCGGACCTCTTCGGGATACTCTCTCTCAAGCTGCTCTCCGCAGATCCCGGAGAGCCTCTCGTAGCGCTTGAAGACCTCGCAGTCCAGACAGCCCCACTTCTTGCCCGCGAAGGTCCCGGGAGCGTCGTCGCCGCATACGGTGCCCGCGACGCCCCAGCAGCTGTGCCCGTAGTCCGGGAAGGCCGGGCATACGCCCGAATGGCCGGCGTTCACGCCCCCGGGCTCCCGGCCGCACTTCATGATCTCCCAGCAATTGGGTAAGGCCATTGGCGTCATCTCCCCGGAGCGCGCGGCGCCGGGACAAGCACAACAAACGGGGCCCGAGCCTTGAAGGCATCGGGCCCGTTCCGCCCCGCGAATCCCGCGGGAGCGGGTTGGCCGGCTCCCGGAGCCGCCGGGACGGGCCCCGCCTAATAGGGCCCGGGATGCGAAGAAGGAGGTCGTCCGGCTGTGATCAGCCCGGAGTCGTCAACGCACCGCGCCGGCCGAAAGCTCAGAACTTCGCGGACAGGTCGAAGCTCGCGACATGGGCACGGCCGTTGTTGGCGCCGCCGTCGTAGGCGTCGAGCCAGACCGACTGATTGTAGCCCAACCTCGCCGTTACGTTCTTTATCGCCTCGTACGCCGCCGAGACGCCCCAATGGATGATCCGGACATCGGTCGGGTAGAGGTTCGCCGCCGTCACGGCCGGCGTGAGGTACGGGTTAAAGACGCCCAGCGTCAGATTGTCGCCTTTGGACTCGATGTAGGAGGCGTCCGCGGAGAGGCTCGTGTTCCACGGCAGGTTTACCGTCCCGTTCCCCGAGATCACGTGGTTCTTGTACTGGTACGGCATGGCGAGATGGATCTGGCCTTCGCTGCCCGCGGCCGGGTCTTTCTCGTCGTAGAATACGTCGAAGATCTCCTCGCCGTCCTCGAACGAGCAGTTCAGACCCGCCGAACCCCGGTCCTTCTTGTCCATCCACATGAGGCCGAAGAGGATCCGGGACAGCCGCTTCCGGAACTTCGCGAACGAGGCTTTGTCGTTCTTAGACAGAAGGGTGCCTCCGGACGCGAAGAAATGCGTCCGCTGGCCGAAGGGCACGGTCAGCGTCGCGTTCTGCTCGTTCTCCGAGGTGGACATGAACTGATACGCGCTCCGGTTGGCCGTGAGCCACTCGGCCTCCAGCTCCAGCTGCGCGTCCGCGGGAAGCGAGAAATCCACGCCGGCGCTGACGGCGTGGCGGGTGTCCTTGGCCTCCGTCGGGTTCTCGATGGTGTATGCGGGATGGCTGACCCCGTCCTGATACGTGATCGCGTTGGCGAACGTCTCCCGTTCGGAATGAAGGCCCGCGTTGCGGCGGTAGGTGTGCGACGGCTTGTACCCCGCCTTGAATGCCACATGCTTGATGCCCGTGTAGCTGATTTTGAGATCGCCCTTATACGAGTAAAAGTCAAGGCTGTCCACGCCGGCGTTGGTCCCCGCCGGGAAATCGTACAGATACATCGGGTGGCCCTCGTTCTCCTCGGTCTTGGTCGCCCGGCCGTAGGCCCTGCCGGTGATGGAGAGGTCCTTCGCCGGCTTGTAGGCGACCGCGGCGTGGGCCGAATTGGCCCTCATCTTGTAATGGGTCTCGTGGCGCTCCCGTGTGCGGCTGGACAATCCTCCGGCGACCTTCAGGTTGGGCCTGAGCCGGTAGGTCCCGGAGAGGCTGTGCTTCCTGACGCTCTGGTCGGAGATTATGTTGAGGTACTTCTCGAGCATGATGCCGTTGGAGCCGGCGTCGGTCGAGTCCACGGCGGTGGGGGCGTTCTCCGCGAACTTCCTCGTCATGAACTCATAGGCCACATGCCCCTCGCCGACGCCCGACTCGATCGTCCCGGTGATGTCGCGGGTATACCGGTCGAGGTCCTGGCGCGTGACATATTGATTGCCGTTGTAGTAGGCAAAGGGCTGGGCGCCGCGCTCGCCCTCGCGCCAGTACTTGAGGCTGAGGCTCGCGGGATGGGTGGGGCACCGGAGGCTCAGCTTCGCCTGGCTCTCCGTGCGCTTGAAAAGCAGGTCCTCCGGGCCGTAGAACCTGTTCAGGAAGTAGTTGACGCTCGCATATTCGGGCGTGGCGTCCGCGGCGTTCAGGTACACGTCGTTGATGATGATGCCGTGCAAGACAACGGGCTGCCGGTGGGTCAGGATGCCGAGGTCCCCCTGCAGGCGCAGCGGGGACCCGACGTTCAAGTCCAGGTACGCGCTCTCATTTCCGCTGTTGAGGTGCCTCCAGGTCGAGTTCGCGTACGCGCCGTCGTTGCCGCTGTTGAGGTCCTTCGCCCCTAGGTCGAGCAGCGTGTTTCCGAAGGCCGACCGAAGCCAGAGGTCGGTCTCGAACCCGTCCCGCTGCCGGCCGTCGTACTCGCGGACCCTCCCCTGGGTGGGGCCCAGGTTGTCAATGTTCACGAAGCGTATTTCTCCGCCGGCAGAGGCGTCCGCCGCCCGGGCGGAACGCCCCCACGGGAGGAGCAGCGACGACGCCAGGGTCACCGTCCATATCGTGTATGCCATCAGACCTCCTTCACGCGAATCCCGAGTGTCGAACGCTCCCCATCAAGGGACGAAGCGCTTCTTCTGATCCGAGCCGTGTATCTCCCGGTGACAGTTCGTGCACTGGTAATAGAGCCGCCTCACCTGTAGAGACGGGGTGCCTATGGCGCCTGTTGACCAGTGCGGCAGCTTGTGGCAGCCCAGGCAGAGCAGCGGCTGCTTCTTCTTGAGGAGCCGGTGGTTCTGGGAGCCGTGGGGCTCGTGGCAGATCTTGCAGTCCTCCGAGACCGGCGGATGCTCGTGGATGAAGGGCCCGGCCTTCTCCGCGTGGCACTTGAAGCACAGCTCCGTCGTGTTTTCCGCTCTCAGGTTGCCGAACTCCCCGCCGTGCGGGTTGTGGCAGCTGGCGCAGCTCATCTTCCCCTCCTTCATGGGATGATGCGAGGGCAGGTTCATCGCCAGCCTGTTCTTCTTGTGGCACTGGAGGCAGGTCTCGTTCGGGGAAAGGATCAGGTTCTTGGTGCCCTCCCCCTTGTGCACGCCGTGGCATTTCGTGCAGTCGAGGCCCGCCTGAGCGTGCGCGCTGACGTCCCAGAGCTTGGTCTCCCCGCCCTTGTGGCAGCTCAGGCAGGTGTCCGCGCTCACCTTCCCGATCGTGGAGAAGCCGGGGTCGTTCTTGTTCCCGCCGGCCTCGGCATGCTTCGAGCCCGGGCCGTGACAGGTCTCGCAGGACTTCTCTAAGGGGATGTTCTTGACGACCGGGAGCTTCCTCCCGTGGAGCGTCTTCTCGAACGCCTTCGCATGGTCCGTGTGGCAGGCGGAGCAGGTCGAGGATCCGATGAGCTCGGCGTCGCCCGAGCCTTGCGCGGAAGCCCGGCTTTCCGGGTTCTGCATGACGCCGAGCAAGATGGCGGCCGCGGCCGCGAAGGTGATCCATCCCGTCGCCTTGATCGCGCTGAATCTCATAAAGACCTCCCGAATGCGTCTTAGGCTCTCGAGCCCCGGCGGCGGTCGTCCGCCGTCGTCCAGCGGGACAGCCGTCCGCCGATCGTGATCAGTCCGCCTTCCCTGCGCGTCGCCGCCCAGCGGTAGGCCTGGAACGAAGGCCTGAAACGGGCGGCCCGTCTGCGAACTCCTCTCGAAATCATGCGGTCACCCGACCAGCGCCGCCTCCCCGCGCGGCCCGCGCCCCGAGCCTGCCGTATCCGGCGGGCGGACGATGCGGTCCCAGAGGTCCCGGGACTCCTCGGCCACGATCCCGTCCGCCTCGTCGATGTCCTTCCTGCGATTGGCGAGGCTGTCCTCGACGATCTTTCGGAGACTGTCGATGTCGTAAAGATAGATGCCCGAAACGTCCCCCGCCGCCGGATCGACGTTGCGCGGCACCGCGATGTCGATGATGAAAAGCGGCTTCGATCCCCGGCGGCGGGAGACGGCTTCGGCGCGGGCGGCGTCGATCAGATAGCCGTCCGCGCCGGTGGACACGACCGCGATGTCCGCTTCGGTCAGAAGATTGAATCCGTCCTCCAGCGAGCAAGCGACGCCGCCCAGGCGCGCGGCCAGCTTCCCCGCCCTATCCAGGCTGCGGTTGCTGACCCAGACCCCGCTGACCCCTTTCGCGCAAAGGTGCCGGACCGTGGACTCGGCCATGGCCCCGGCGCCGAAGACCAGGATGCGCTTCTCTTGGAGGTCGGTGAAGATGCGCCGGGCCAGGACCGAGGCCGCGCCGCCGATGGAGGCGATGCCCCCCACGATGTTCGTCTCGCGCCGCACCCTCCTGGCTACGTTCAGGGTCCTTTGGAAAGCCAAGTGGCAGGCGCGTCCGGCCGTGCCCTGGCCGCAGGCCCGGAGGTAGGCCGCCTTCACCTGGCCGAGGATCTCGGTCTCTCCGACCAGCCAGGAGTCCATGCCCGCGGCGACGCGGCACAGGTGCCGGACCGCCTCGCGCCCGCGGTGTGAATACAGCATGGGGCCCAGATCCTGACCCGCCCTCCGGCAGAGCCAATCCTTGACGGCTCCCAGGCGCTCCTCGGTGATGTTCCCGTAGACCTCGAAGCGGCTGCAGGTGGCCAGGACGACCGCCTCATCCATGCCGCACTCGCGTCCGGCGAGCAGGCAGATGGTATTCCTCTCCTTTTCGTTCAGCGAAAGCCGCTCCCGAACCCCCACGGGGGCTGAAACGTGGCTCAATCCGACGACCGTGAAACTCGGCGTCATGGCGTGCATTCAGACTAGTAATACAATAAACAGCAACGTATTGGCCAGCGCTTTCTCAGTCAAAATCGTTAGGTATCCCCGGGAATGGCGTCCACGTGCGCGATTACACGCACATCTGGGCGGAACCGCGCATCGCTGGTTTATCCTTGCCGCGGCCGAAGACCATATGTATCATAGACCGACCTTGGCGACGGTCGCAGGAGGGGCGCTTACGGGGGACATGAAGGGCCTGGGAGAACGATGGGCGGCTTTGCCTCTTGGGGTGAAGCTCTTCTCCACCACCTTCGCCTGCATCGGGGCGATCTTCTCCGCGTACATCGCCTACGACCTCCGGACCACGTACCTGCAGCTGACGGCCCTGGAGCGGGATACGCTCGGCTCCCTGTCGCCGCTGCTGGCCGACGCCGTGGAGAACGCCATGCTCCGGGAGTCCCGGGAGCATATCGACGAGGTCTTCGAGTCGCTGCGCAAGGGCCCGGCGGTGAGCTACGCCCAGCTTCTGGACGCGGACGGGAGGGCCGTGAACACGGCGGATTTCCGCACGGGGGAGGAGGTGCGCAGGAGCGACCTGCCTCCGCTGGACCGCGATAAGTGGCTCACGATGAAGTTTCCGCTGCCCTTCAAGCCGAGCTGCGCCCGGTGCCACGAACGCGATAAGCCGCTCCTGGGCTACATACGCCTCATCTCGCCGTTGGACCGCACGGCGCGGGGCCTGCGCGCGCACTCCCGGTACGCCCTCTCCATGTTCTTCGGAGGAGTGTTTCTTTTCGGGGCGTCGTCTTTGTTCCTCGTCCGCCGCTTGGTGCATCGCCCCATGCGGCGCATCGCCGACGCGATGGAGGAGGTCGGCCGCGGCCGCCTCGAGACCCGGATCGACACCCCGCTCACGGGGGAGTTCGGCACCATCGCCCGGGGCTTCAACTCCATGGTCGGCACTCTGCAGAAGGATCGGCAGGAGATCGTGGGGCTCCACCGGCGCCAGGTGGCGCACATGGACCGCCTGGCGTCCTTGGGAGAGCTGACCGCCCACCTCGCCCACGAGGTGCGAAACCCTTTGACTGGGATCGGCTCGGCGATCCAGGTCCTGCTCCGGGACCATCCGGAGGGGGACCCGCGGCGCGCCGTGCTCATCCAGATTCTCGATCAGCTCGCCCGGATGAACAGGACGATGGCCAACTTCCTCGAGTACTCCCGAGTGCCGAAGACCGAAGTCCGTCCCTTCAGTCTCCGGGCGGCGCTGGACCGGGTCTTGTTCCTCATCGAGTCCCGCCTGCGGTCGCAGAGCATCAGGCTCGTCGAGCGCGTCCCGGAGGACCTGCCACGGGTGAAGGCGAATCCCGAGCAGATGCAGCAGGTGCTCTTGAACCTCCTGCTGAACGCCGCGCAGGCGATGCCGTCGGGCGGAGAGCTGACCGTCTCGGCGGAGGCCGAGAGTCCGGGGACGATCCTGGCGCAGGTCCGCGACAGCGGCCCCGGCGTGCCCGCCGATGATCTCGACAACATCTTCCGCCCCTTCTTCACGACCCGCAAGGGCGGCAGCGGGTTGGGGCTTCCGGTGGTCAAGCAGATCGTGCAGGCCTACGGCGGAGAGGTATGGATCGAGAACGCTCCCGGCGGCGGCGCCTCCGTCTTTTTGCGCCTGCCGTCCGGACTCGAGGAGACCGGCTGACGCCGGCCGGCGGCCATGGCGGCGAAGATCCTGATCGTCGACGACGAGGAGCTGATCCGGTGGTCCCTTTGTGAGGACCTGCGGACCGCCGGGTACAAGGCCCTGGCCGCGGAGAGCGCCGAGACGGCCCTGGCGCTCGTTGAGAAGGAATGCCCCGACGCGGTCCTGACCGACCTGCGGCTCAAGGGTCCCAGCGGGCTCGAGCTGCTCAAAGACATCAGGCGCGCCCGTCCCGAGATCCCCGTCATCCTCATGACGGCTTTCGCGGATATGGACAGCGCGATCGAGGCCATCCGCGAGGGCGCCGCCGACTATATCCCGAAGCCGCTGCAGCTGGAGGGCCTCAAGCTCACTCTCAACCGCGTCTTGGAGACCGCAGCGCTCCGGAGCCACATCCAAGAGGCGCGGCGGCGCCGGCGGGTGGTCTACAACTTCGACTCCCTCGTCGCGGCAAGCCCGGCCATGCGCGAGGTGCTCGCCTCGGCGCGCAAGATGGCGGCCTCTCCCTTCGGCACCATCCTCCTGCTCGGGGAGAGCGGCACGGGCAAGGACCGGCTCGCGCGCACGATCCACTGCGAGAGCCCGCGCTCCGGCCAGCCGCTCATGGAGATCGGCTGCGCGGCCATCCCGGAGCAGCTCTTGGAGAGCGAGCTCTTCGGCTACGAGAAGGGGGCCTTCACGGGAGCCGCGCAGCGCAAGAAGGGTCTCTTCGAGCTGGCGGCGGGGGGCACGGTGTTCCTCAACGAGATCGGCCACATGCCGCTGGGTCTTCAGGCCAAGATGCTGCGCGTCTTGGAGGAGAAGACGTTCAAGCGGGTGGGGGGAGTGGAGGACATCTCGGTGGACGTGCGCGTGATCGCGGCGACCAACGAGGACCTGGAGAAGGCGGCGGCGGAAGGTCGTTTCCGGACGGACCTGTACTACCGCGTGAACGTGCTGACGGTGCGGCTGCTGCCCTTGCGGGAGCGCCGGGAGGACGTCCTGCCGCTGGCGGACGCCCTGCTGGAGCGTCTGAGCCGGGAGATGCGGCGCGCGAAGCCCGCGCTGTCGGATCGGACGAGTAAGTCCCTGCTGGAGTACCCCTGGCCGGGCAACGTGCGGGAGCTGCGCAACGCGCTGGAGCGGATGCTGATCCTGGGGGAGACGGAGTTCCGGCCCGCGTCCGGTCCGGCCGCCCGGCCGTCCTCGGACGCCGCGCCGGCCGCCAACGCTCTTCCCGAGGGCGGCCGGCACGGCGCCCCTGCCGGGGTCGACGCCGGGCCGGCTTCCGGCCCGTTCGAGCTGCCCGAGGGAGGGGTCCGGCTCGACGAGGTGGAGAAGCGTCTCGTGCGCCAGGCCCTGGAAAGGACGGGAGGCAACCAGGTCAACGCGGCGAAGCTTTTGGGCATCAGCCGGGACGCCCTGCGCCGCCGCGTCGAGAAGTTCGGCTTGAGGTAGCCGCGGGCCAGCCCGCGGCTCAGCGCTTGCCGTGCAGCCGCTTCACGTGGCCGGTGATCCAGCTCCAGTTCATCGGGTACACGGACGGATCGAACACCACCCAATACAGGTGCCAGACGGCGATGGCCAGGCAGGCCAGGACGGCCTCGTAGAAATGGACCATCGTGGCCAGCTCCGGGAACCACATGGGGAAGTGCTTCAGAGTGAGGTCCGGGAACACCAGGATCCCGCCGGACACGACCATCACCACCGAGCCCCACGCCAGCGCCCAGTATTCCGACTTCTCTATATAGTTGTAGGGCGTCGACAGGCGCGGGGCCGACCGGCGCAGTCCGGCGTTGTAGGCCGTCAGGCGGAGCGTGTCCCCGATGTCCCGCGGACGCGGCATAAGGCCGCCGAGGACGCGCCTTCCCCGCCGGGTCAGGACCATGTAGGCCGCGTGGTAGACCCCGAGCAGGCAGAAGACGAGCGCGCTCCAGCGGTGCGCGGCGCGCCTCGTGTGCTCCGCGGCCAGGGCCATGGGAGCGGCCCACCAGGCCTCCGGGTACTTCAGAGCGAAGCCCGTGTAGGCGAGTATGACGAAGACCGCGGTGAGCACGATATGCTGAAAGCGCTCGTTCACCGTCATGCGCAGGTCGTCCCCGGAATGGCCGTGGGGCGGAGGCAGTCCGGCGCGGAGGAGTTTCTTGAGGAAATCAAGTCCGTTGTGGAGCAGCATCCCGCCGATCGTCAGCGGGATGACGATCAGGTAGAAGAGGTATGCCGCCCGCAGGGTCCAGTGCCTCTCGGTGGGGGGCGCGTGCACGAAGCCCCGCGAGAGCTGGGCCCCCGCTCCCGGATGGCACTTCCCGCAGGTCTTGCTCAGGTTCGAGCGATGGATCGATGAGCGGGGGTCCGTGTGGGGCAGGATATCGTGAAAGCCGTGGCACGAGGCGCAGTTCGCCACGTGCAGGTCTCCGCGCTGCTGCGCCAGGCCGTGGTAGGTGTCCATGTAGGTCTTGAGGCGGTCCACCGGAAGGCCGAATTTCCGGATCAGCCGCTCCGAGGAATGGCATCCGGAGCAGGTCTTGGTGACGGCGCCGCTCCAGGCCGCGGAGGACCGGTCCTTCGGCGAGCGGATCGTGTGCTCGCCGTGGCAGCCCGTGCAGACGGGGGACTCCTTGATCCCGGCCTTCGAGGCGCGGCCGTGGATGCTCTCGGCGTATACCGACAGCACGTTGGCGTGGCAGCGGCCGCACGTCTCCGGGACGTTGCGCCAGAACACCCGGCTCGCGCTGTTGGCCGCCCCATGGAGGTCGTGGGAACCGTGGCAGTCGGTGCACACGGCCGAGTTCGACTTCCCGGCGGCGACGGCCTCGCCGTGCACGGTGTGGCCGTAGGAGTCGATCGGATCCCGCTCCGATAGAGGGAACTTCGCCATCCGTTTGGGGTCGGCGTGGCAGCGCGCGCAGGTCGCCAGGATGTTCTTCCTGTTCACGGGCGAGTCCGGATGCCGGGAATTGAGCAGGGTGTGGCTGTGCCCGTGGCAGTCTTTGCAGGCGGCGGCCTCGCTGAGCCCGCGGCTCACGGCCCTGCCGTGGTCGGAATCCATGTAGATCTGCGACTCGATCCGGTGGCAGCTCTTGCAGGCCACGGGCTTGAGGTCTTCGGCGTGGGGCAGGTCGGCCGCGTCCGCGTGGCAGGAAACGCATAGGTTCTCGCCGTGGATCGAGGCCTGGAACGCCGGCAGGCGCACGCGGGAGGCGCCCATGAGTCCTTCGCCGTGGCAGGCCATGCAGTCGGCGTTCTCCTGCCCCCATGAGCGCGCGGGAAGCAGGAGGACGACGACCGCGAACACGACTCCGAGTGCTTTTCCAGACAAGACGATCTCCTCCGACGAAATCCTAGCAAAGATGCCGCCCCTCGCAGGTCCTGTCGAGGGCGCGGTCCGCGCGGGGCTACCGGTACGCGAACAGTATGGCATAGATGATCCCCGCGACCAGGGCGAGCCCCACGGCAAGGGCGGCCGCCCCGAATACCCGGGCGGCCTTTATCCACCCGGGAGGCAGCGGATCGACCAGGGACCGGTCCAGCTCGCCGCTCGCGGCGAGCCGGTCGTATTCGCCGCGCCGTTCGCGCTGAAGCTCCTCCAAAGACGTCCGGCCAGTGAAGACCGTGATGTCCATGGGGAACTTCTCCGGCCGGAAATGGGTGTTGAAGAAGTGTATGGTGAAGATGAACCCGGTCGCCAGAAGCGCCTCGTCGCTATGGATGATCGTGGCGAGGTTGATGATCCAGCCCGGAAGGAATCGAGTGATCAGCTCGGGGAACCACAGGGCCAGCCCGGTGGAGCCGATGATGGCGATGCCCCAGAAGACGGCGAAATAGTCGAATTTCTCCCAGTAGGTCCATCGCCCGTAATCGGGGCGTGTGCCCAGGCCGAGATACCACTTGATGGTGGAGACGAACTCGCTCAGGTCCCGTTTGGTGAAGAGCATGGTGTCCGGCCCGATGAGGAGGGCTTTCCAGCCGCCGCACTCCCGGCGCTTGCGCGTGAGCACGTCCCAAAGGTGCGTGAAGAATATGCCGAGCATGAGGAGCGCGGCGGCGCGATGGAGATAGCCGGCGGTCTCGAATCCGCCCAGGATGTGCGAAAGGACCGCCGCCCAGCGCGTATAGGAGAACTTCAAGGTCATTCCGGTGACCGCCAAGGTCATGAAGCTCACGATCATCAAGATGTGAAGGACGCGGCTGAGCGGCGTGAACCTCTGGACCTGCTTCTTGTCCGGCTGGTAGGGCTCGGGAGGATGGGCGCGCCTCATCTGCAGGGAGCGCGGCAGCCACAGCAGCGTATGGATCCCGAACACGGTGAAAGTCCCGACCAGGAGGCTCGTCATCAGCCAGAAGGTCCAAAAGATCAGCGGATACTTGTGCGGGTCGTGGTGCGTGCTGTGGGTCAGGTATCCCGCGAACCGCTTGGTGGCGCCCGGATGGCACTTCCGGCAGGTCTCCGTGATGTTCCGGCGGCTCAGGCGCGAGCGGGGATCGTCCACCGAGAAGAGGGCGTGCGCGCCGTGGCAGTCATGGCATTTCGCCGTCTTGTCGTAGCCGAGCTGGGAGACCTTCCCGTGATAGGTGTCGAAGTAGGTCTTGGCGACGTCGAGATGGCACTTGCCGCACCGGTCCATGATCTCCAGCTTGAATCCCCCCTTGTCCGTGCGCTTGATCGTGTGCGCGGTGTGGCAGGTGTTGCATCGCGGGAGCTTTTTGTCGGTCTTGGTGACGAGGGGGGAGTGGACGCTTACGGCGTACTTCTCATAGACCACGTGATGGCATCCGGAACAGGTGCGTGCGATGTTGTCTTCATGCACGCTGGACGCCGGGTCGCTCGCCGGCAGCTCGCCATGGGACGTATGGCAGCTCGTGCACGTGGCGGCGACCACCAGCCCGCTCTTCAAGAGCCCCTTGCCGTGGATGCTCTCCACATAGTTCTTCGGTATCTCGTGCTGCTCTCCCCTGTAGCGGACGGCGGCCTGCTTGCCTTCCCGGTGGCAGCGGGCGCAAAGGGCCGGGACATTGATGGGGAAGGTGGGGGACGCGTGATCCTTCTTCCCGAGAACGCCGTGGTCTCCGTGGCATTCCACGCAGGTGGGCGCGTTCGGGTCCTTCCGGGCGAAAAGCCCCCCGTGCGTGCTCTTGCGATACTGCTCCACCTGGGAGCTGTGGCACACGGAGCAGTCCACCTTTCCGGTCACGGTCTCGCACGGACGCCGTTTCGACGGCGATGCGCCCGTGTGGCACTGCGCGCAGGCGGTCTTGCCGTGGACGGACCGGCCGATCTTCGCCGCCTCGACCCGCAGGGACTTGCCGTCCGAGGCCCTCCGGACGCCCTCGCGCGCGTGGCAGCTGAGGCAGTCCCGGTCCGCCATGCCCTGGTCGTAGAATACCTTCCGCACCTTGTGGGGCTGGTGGCATTCGACGCAAACGGGGATGGTGTGGGGTTTCGTCTGCCAGAGCTCCCCCCGGATCACCTTGCGGTGGACGGTCTCGATCTGGGTGTGGCACTGGGTGCATGTCTTCGCGATATTGCCGTGGGAGATGGATGAGCGCGCGTCGGTGTGCGGGAGTATCTGATGCGCCGTATGGCAGGAGGCGCAGTTGGCGCTGACGCTCAGACCCTTGCGCAGGAGGCCCTCCCCATGGATGCTCAAGGAGTAGTTCTTCAGTATGTTGTGCTGGTGGATCTCGCGTTGCCTCTGCGCGGGAGCTCCCTCGCTGTGGCATGACCCGCATACGAACGGGATGCGCAAAGGAGAGAGGGCCGATTCCGGATGTTTTATGGGCAGGATGTCGTGAGCGCCGTGACAGCTCGAGCATCGGGGCGCCAGCTTGTCGCCGCGGGCCAGGGCCTTCCCGTGCAGGCTGTCGGCGAACTTTTCCTCCTGCCCGGCGTGACAGGCGCCGCACCGCGCCGGGGCGAGCCGGTCGGCGTGGGGCAGCTCCGCCCCATCCAGATCCGCGTGGCAGGCGACGCAGGATATGTTCGCGTGGACGGTCTTCTGGAATCCGCTCCGGTCGATGAAGAGGGAGCGCGGTTTTCCGTCGCGCTCGGTCTGGAAATCCTCGATTCCGTGGCAGGCCAGGCAGTATCCCGCCTCGTCAGCGGGGGCGGCCGCGGCGTCCGGAGCGCCGGCCACGCAGGCCGCGGCGAAAAGAGCCCAGAGCCCGGGGCGCAGCCGTTTCACGAGCTCGTGAGCGTTCACTCCTTCGACTATCCCTCCCGAAACGCCGCCGGACCCGCGCCGGCGTTCTTGAGGCTTGGACTATTTGTCAATCATATAAATCAGCAACGAATTGGCCAGTCCTTTGACCCTTCTGCGTCGCGGGGATTCGTGCCGCGGTGCGCGATTCCGCGCAGTTGGAGCGGCGGCAACGACGATGATCTTGATGCCGGGTCCGGCAAGTTCGTTGCCCGAAGTCCTTAACGCCGGAGCCTGCCATGGCCGCGAAGATCCTGATCGTCGACGATGAGGAGTTGATCCGGTGGTCGCTTTCGGAGGGCCTGGGGTCCGCCGGGTATAAGGCCCTCACCGCGGAGAGCGCCGAGAAGGCCCTGGCGCTTATCGAGAAGGAAGACCTTGACGTCATCCTGACCGACCTGCGTCTCGAGGGAGCGAGCGGGCTCGAGCTGCTCAAGGAGGCGCGCCGCCTCCGTCCCGAGATCCCGGTCATCCTCATGACGGCGTTCGCGGACATGGACAGCGCCATCGAGGCGATCCGCGAGGGGGCAGCGGACTACATCCCGAAGCCGCTGCAGCTCGAGGGCCTCAAGCTCACCCTCAATCGCGTCCTGGAGACCGAAGCCCTCAGAAGCCGCATTCAAGAGGCGCGGCGGCGCCGGCGGGTGCGCTACAGCTTCGACTCCTTCGTGGCGGCCAGCGGCGCCATGCGCGAGGTGCTCGTCTCGGCACGCAAGATGGCGGCCTCTCCCTTCGGCACCATCCTATTGCTCGGGGAGAGCGGCACGGGCAAGGACCGGCTCGCGCGCACGATCCACTGGGAGAGCCCGCGCTCCGGCCAGCCGCTCATGGAGATCGGCTGCGCCTCCATCCCGGAGTCGCTGCTGGAGAGCGAGCTCTTCGGCTACGAGAAGGGGGCCTTCACGGGGGCGACGCACCGCAAGAAGGGGCTCTTCGAGATAGCGGCGGGGGGCACGGTGTTTCTCAACGAGATCGGCCACATGCCGCTGGGTCTTCAGGCCAAGATGCTGCGCGTCTTGGAGGAGAAGACGTTCAAGCGGGTGGGGGGAGGGGAGGACATCTCGGTGGACGTTCGCGTGATCGCGGCGACCAACGAGGACCTGGAGAATGCGGTGGCGGAGGGCCGTTTCCGTCCGGACCTGTACTACCGAGTGAACGTGCTGACGGTGCGCCTGCTTCCCTTGCGGGAGCGCCGGGAGGACATCCTTCCGCTGGCGGAAAGCCTTCTGGATCGCCTCTGCCGCGAGATGCGACGTCCGAAGCCCGCGTTATCGGAGCGGACGGGGAAGGCCCTGCTGGGGTACCCCTGGCCGGGCAACGTGCGGGAGCTGCGCAACGCGCTGGAGCGGATGCTGATCCTGGGGGAGACGGAGTTCCGGCCGGCATCGGGCCCGGCCGCCCGGCCGCCTGCGGACGCCGCACCTGCCGCCAACGCCCTTCCCGAGGGCGTCCGGCACGGCGCCCCTGCCGGGGTCGACGCCGCGCCGGCTCCCTGCGCGTTCGACCTGCCCGAGGGAGGGATCCGGCTCGACGCGGTGGAGAAGAGCCTCGTGCGCCAGGCTTTGGAGCGCACGGGAGGCAACCAAGTCAACGCGGCAAAGCTGCTGGGCATCGGCCGGGACGCCCTGCGCCGCCGCGTCGATAAGTTCGGGCTGAAGACGGGCTAGGGCGTGCCGGCGCCGCCCTTCTCTTTCCTCTTCGCCTTGGCCTCTTCCCCGAAGCTCTTGTGGGGATTGTGGCACTCGGCGCAGTTCAGCGGAGTCCTCGTTATGGTGTCCTTCTTCTGGGCCATGGGCGCCTTGAAATGGTCGCCGCCGGGGCCGTGGCAAGACTCGCACTGGACGTTGAGGAACTTCGCGTTTTCCTCCTCGGATTTCGCAGGGTCGTAGCCGCCCTTGTCGAAGCCGGTGGTGTGGCACTTGAGGCAGGAGGGATCTTTCGTCTCGTCGCCGATGAGAGCCGAGAAGTTCTTGGAATGCAGGGACTCCGCCCATGCCTTGTGCTGCTTCATGTGGCACATCTTGCACTTCTTCTCCCCGATATAGGCCGCCCCGCCGGCCTTCTCCTGCGAGGAGAGGGTGGCGGCGAAGAGCGTCGCAACGGCCATGGCCAGCAAGGTCAGAATGGCATGTTTCATGATTCCTCCGCGGCTTCGCCGCTGGGTCCGGCACGGATCATTCTACCCGTTCAAGCCGAATAGCAACAAAAATGCCAGCCTATCCGAACGATTTTCGATTGTATATCGGATCGCCCAATAAGAAAATGGGCCGCACCCGCCCGCGGATGGGCGCGGGGATGACACGACGGCCGGGATGCGCGTTCTCACTCGCCATGGCAGGGCGCGCAGACCTCCTGGCGCACGCCTTTGCGCAGGAAGACTTTCTTGTGCGCCCCGATCTCATGGCACCGCACGCAGCCCATCATCTCCGCGTGGGTCTTGTGGGGCATGAGCTTCCCGCCCGTCCTGACCGTCTTTGCCGGGACTTTGACGCCCACTTTGGGATGGCACAGCGTCGCGCAGTAGGTGCCTGACAAGAGCGGCTGTGAGGATAGGTCCTCGAGCTCCGCCTTGAGCTGTTCGCCGATCCGCGAAAGCGCCGCGTCCTCGCGGCGCAGGATATCGGATGCGAGATAGATGTTGTGCTCCCCCCGGGAGGCGCGCACGAAGCGGTGCCGGCGGTCCGCTTGCGCCAGGGCCTTCTCCATGCGCTTGCGATCCTTGGCGGGCGGGTCCGCC
>JBDREN010000032.1:0-42926 GCA_043819795.1 Elusimicrobiota bacterium | reverse complement strand
CCGGGGCCGAGGAAGCGGCGTGGGCTTGCGCCTGCCGCGCAGGGCTCGGCCGGCGACGGCGCCGGCGGGGGCCAGGTCGAAGATCCCGACTCCCGGGTTCAGGATGTTGTCGGGGTCGAACATGTCCTTGAGCTCTTTGATGATCCGGCAGTACAGCGGATCGAGCCGCCCTTCCAGGTTCGGCCGCCATACCGTCCCGATGCGGTAGGGGAAGGCGAACTCCGAGACGGTCTCGCGGATCTCGTCGGCTAGGGCGATGCTGGCCGCCATCTGCGCGTCGCCCGGAGTGTAGTTCCAGGCGAACAGGGCCGCCATCCCTCCCGCCCCGATGTACCACCTCAGGAAGCCGTCGGGCTGCGCGATGGCCGACATCCTTCCGCGGAAGCGGTCGAGCCAGAGGGAGTAGATCCGCTCGGCGTGGGTGAAGGGCACGTGCATCGAGACCCCCATCCAATGCTCGCTGTCGCGCGGCCGCTCCTCCCAGCGCGGAGGCTCCTCCAGGAGCACCTGGGGCTCCTGCAGCCCCCCGTCCCGGCAGGCCTTCTGCAGGCGGCGGACCTTCACGCCCACCTCCTCCGGCCGCCCGGCGACCTCGATCTCCACCGTATCCGCCTGCATGGAGATCCAGGAATGGTTGCGCCAGTACGTGCATATGGGCTGGCCCCGCAGCGACATGCCCACGTCGAGGATGCGGCGGAAGCCGTCGAGCCCGGGAGGGAAGCTGAGCACGCAGGTTCGGGTCACGGGGATCCCGGCGAAGCGCATCGACATCTCGGTGATGATCCCGAAAGCGCCTTCCGAGGCGAAGAACACGCTCGACATGTCCGGGAAGCCGTCGCGCGCGTAGTCGGGCAGCCCTATGACGTGCGAGGAGCCCGGGAACCGGAAGACCTCGCCCGTGCCCAGCACGGCGTTCATGGTGACGAAAAGGGCCGAGCCCGGGGCGTTGAACATCCCGAGCCCCGCGATGGTGTCGTTGGCGATCATGGAGGCGAGCACCGGGTCCCCGAAGCCGTCGGGGCACATCGGCAGGTAGAAGCCCCTCCTGCGGAGGATGGCGTCGAGCTCCGAGATCTGTATGCCGGCCTGAGCGCGGACGATCCCCTCCGTCTCGTCGATGCTCAGCACGCGGTTCATGCCGCGCATATCCACCGCGACGCGCCCTCCGACCTTGGTGGCGCCCCAGAAGCTCGAGCGCGAGCCCACGGGCACCAGGGGGATCTTGGTCTTGCGCGCCCAGCGTACGAGCTGGACCACCTGCTCCTCGGTGACCGGCTGGACGACCGCGCGGGCCTTGCCCATGTCGTACTTGGCGAAGTCGCGCGAGAACTCCCTGACGACGCTGTCCGCGATCGTGACGCGCGACTTGCCCACGATCTTCGATAGGTCCCGGATGATGTCCACGGCTATATCCCCCTCATGGCGCGGCCGGACTTGAACGACTCCTCCGACCAGCCCAAAGACGGCTTCCCGTAATAGACCTCGATCTTGGTGCCCTCACAGCCGATATAGTCGAGGAACGTCCCGTCGGCCGTGTGGCGGATGTTCTTGAAGAAATCCTTCAGTATGCCCTTCCGGCAATGGGCGGCCATCCCGAAGATCGTGTGCCCCTCGTTGATCGACCGCCGGGCCAGGTACGGCAGGTACACCTTCCGCGTGTCCTCGAAGTCCTCCCCCTCGGTTTTGCGCTTGAGCACGAGGTACTCCTTCGGGAGCATCCGTTTCGGCATGGTGAAGTACGGCTTGGCCGAGGAGTAGCGGCGCAGGCGTTCCACTGTGAGGGGATGGGTATGATAGAGCTTGAAGCGGCTTGGCTTGCCGGGACGGAAATCGTAGCCCACCGCGAACATCCGGTCGAGCCCGAGCGTGCGCGCCAGGCCCTTCTTGGGCACCCCCAGGCCTCTGGCGATGGCGGCCGCGACGCGCGCGCAGTCGGTCTCGGTGTAGATGCTCACCTCCTGAAACTTCCCCGAGGGCACGTCCCACTCCACGCTCGCGACCGGGTAATAGGTGTGGAGCCCGTGGGCGAAGACGTGGTCGTACATGCGCTCGAGCGGCTCCGGGTTCATTCCCCATTTGTCGAAGATCTCGCGGAGGCACTGCCGGCGGCGCCGCGCGATCTCGCGCTTGCGCTGCTCCCGGATCTGCTCGTAGAACTGCGCCACGTGCACGAGCTTGACGCGGTTGAAGAGGTCGTGGTTGTTCATCGCCGCCTCGAAGAACTCGAGGATGAACACGCCCTCCCCGCCCGCGCTCGTGAGCAGGTCGATCTGCCGCTCCAAGTCCCGCATGATGGGGCGGACCGCGGCCCCGTAGTGATGCCGCGTCCAGTTCAGGATGTCGGTGGCGTTCACCTTCCGGACTCCCGGGCCTCGGCCGCGCGGCGGATCATGGGATCGCCCACGGGGTTGCCGCTGCCGAAATAGACCTCGATCTTCTCCTCCGAAGCGCCGATATAGAACAGGTGGTAGCCGTATACCGCCCGGGCCACGCGCCGGGCGAACGCGAGCAGGCGGCCGCGCGCGACGTTTGGAAAATCCTCGCCGGCCAGATCGGTGATCCGCCCGGGCTCCCGAGCCTGGAGCGGGACATAGGCCTTGCTCCGCTCCTCGAACCCTCCCTCGGGCCGCGTGCGCAGCAAGGTGAGCGACCGGGCCGGATGAAGCCGGGCGTCGAGCTCGTGCAGGAGTCCGGCCGCCGCGGCCGGCTCCGTGTCCAGATAGAGCTTGAACCGCGCCCCCCCGTCCGCGAGGAAGTCGAGACCGAGGGCGAAAATCCGGTCCCGCTGGCCCTCCACCCGCGCGACGTCCACGCCGGGCATGGCCCGGGCGGCCGCGAGAGCCGCCTGCGGCGCGCGATGCTCGGCGTAGAGGCTGATCTCGGGGAACAGCTCTCCGTCGGGATGGAACTCGAAGCCGAAGATCGGATACCAGCCCCCGGCCCCGCCCTCGACGATGGCCCCGTAGACCCGGTCGAGCAAAGAGTCGTCGAAGCGCGTGCCGCGCTCCCGGTTGAGCCGGCGGAAGACCGCGCGCAGAGCCTTGCGGCGGCCAAGAACCAAATCAGCCCCCCCTACATGGGCGCCCCCCCGCGGGGGGGGCGCCGGTGGCTCAGCCACATGAACCAGCTTCACGACCCCGAACAGGTCCCGGTCGTTGAGGCACGCCTGAAAATGGTTCGTGGCCAGCCGCCCCGGCGGCGCGCTGGACGCGAGGGCGTCCAGGACCGCGCGGACCTCTTCCACGGCCCTGGTCCGCCCGAGGCCATGGTGCCGCCGGGCCCACTCGAAGCACTCGTCGGTCCTCATCGGCGCATCCGCCTTTTGACCTCCTTTTCCACGAGCCTCGCCAACTTCGCCTCCTCGGCCACCAGCGACCGCCTCTCCCCGGGCCGCAGCAGGGGCTCGTCGATGAACGCCAGGTCCATCGTGCGGATCCGCTTGACCTCCTCGAGGAACTTGCGGTCTTTGCGCAGGCGCTCGACGGGCAGGCCGATCGGCTGGAAGATCTGCCGGAAGTAGGCCACGTACAGGTACGACTTCCAGAGGTAGTGCGCCGAGGCCATGAACGTGAAGGCGTACTTCGCGTAGCTGTTGCCCGGATAGTTGAGGATCCGCCGGGCCTTCCAGAAATACTCCTTCCGCTGGCGGTTGCCGCTGTAGAAGAACTTCACGAAGTCGAGGATGTCCTTGTAGCGGTGACGGTGCACCTTCTCGAAGTGCTCCAGGAACTCCTTGCCCCGCTTGGGCTCGCGCAGGGCTAGGTCCACGCAGTCGGCCGCGAGCGCCGACGCGTGCATGGCCATGGCCACCCCGTAGGTGAGCAGCGGGTCGATGAAGGACGCCGCGTCGCCGATCAAAAGGAAGTTGTCGCCGATGAACCGGCGAGCGCAGTAGGACCAGTCCCGGTCGATGCGCATGGGCTGGGTCCGCTTGGCGCGCTTGAGGAGCTTGGCCACCTCGGGGGCGCGCTCGATGCTGCGCATGAGGAAGCCCGCCATGTCCTTCTTGGCCTCGGCGAGGCGCTTGGATGAGGTCACGACCCCCACGCTCACGCGGTTCTTGGCCAGCGGGATGTACCAGATCCAGCCGTCGGGGTTGTTCACCACGAAGATCTGGTAGCGGTGCTCGCCGGGCAGCAGGCGCGCTCCCTCGAAGTAGGAGTAGACCGCGATGTGCCGCAGCTGCTTCTCGAAGACGCGCCAGCGCATCTTGCGGGCCATCAGCCCCGCCAGGCCCGTCGCGTCGAAGTAGAACTTGGCCCGCGCGCGATGCGTCTTCCCATCCTCCGTCGCGTAGTCCACGTGCGTGATCGTCCTGCCGCGCATGCCCACGTCCTTCACGAGCGCGGGCTGGACCACCTCGGCCCCTCGCCGGGCGCACTGGTCGAGGAGGATCTTGTCGAAGCGGTCCCGGTCCACATGGTAGGCCCAGGTCTGGCTCCGCTCGTCCAGGTACGTGGGGGCCTCGCTCAGGTCCATGAACCAGATCGACCAGGGCTTGCGCGTGGGTCCCCAGATGTAGGTGCCGCCGGTCTTCAGGAAGAAATTCGAGCGCATGAGACGCTTCTCAACGCCCAGGCGCCGGTAGAGCGAGTTGAGACCCGGAAGCAGGGACTCCCCGATGTGGTGGCGGGGGAAGCGGTCCTTCTCGATGACCAGCACTCGGTATCCCTTGTGCGCCAGGAGGTTCCCGGCCGTACTGCCCGCCGGCCCGCCCCCGAACACGATGGCGTCGTAGGTCCCCGCTGTTATCTTCCCGGCCTTGGCTTTCTTAGTGACGCGGCTCACGATGCTCCTCCTCTACCAGCGTACGGCCTCATCCTTCTTCTCGTCGACGACCCGCGCGGGCGTCCAGGGAACGGTCCCCTCGCCGACGGAGGCGATGGGGTGAAAGGGGTTCCCGCTCAAGACCAGGCTGCGCCGGGCCTGAAACGGCTTGAACTCGGAGACGCCGAAGCGCTCCGCGTACCAATCGTGGGGCCCCACGCACACGTCGTTGAGCGCGCACGCGCCGCATGCCTTCACGTGCATGATCTCGTAGCGCGGCAGCGAGCGCCACGCGTGCGGCCAGAGCGTCTCCGGGAGCACGCACAGGGGGAAATGGTAGAGGCGCAGCTCCCGGAACCGTCCCAGCAGGCCGCGGCAAGCGGCGACGCGCGCGGCGCAGTCCGTGAGCGTGATCCGGATGCGCTCGAAGTTCTTGGCGGCCTGCCCCTCGGCCTCGAAATAGACGAGCGTGAGGCGGTAGCCCGAGGCGTCCGGGAAGGTCTCGAGGAGGAAACGCAAAGTGCGCTCGAGCATCCCGGCGGTGCGCCGGTGCAGGACCACGCGGATCTCCACGGCCTGCCCCGGGCCGCGGTGCTTGAGCGCGTGTCCGAGCCCCTCGACGGTCTCCGCGAAGCTGCCCGGCGTCCGGGTGACCGCGTCGTGCGCCGCGGCGTCCGGGCCGTGGACCGCGACCGCCACCTCGAACGGGTTCCCGCCGGCGAGCATCGTCTCCCGGGCGAAGTCCTCGTAGCAGAAGAGCCGCCCGTTGGTCAGAAGCGTAATAGGCGTCCCTGGGAAGCTCTTCCGGTACTCGGCGAGAAGGCGCAGGAAATCGGGGTTGAGGGTGGGCTCCCCCCCGGTGAAGAGGAAGTAGCCGCCGTGCTCGCCGTTCTGGTAGTACACGTTACGGTCGCCCGGGTCCGCCTTGAACTCGGCGATCTTGCGCAGGTGCTTGGCGAGCCCGTACCTCGCGTCGGGCTCGTTGATGTACGCGTCGGAGTTCGTGCACATCACGCAGTGGCTGTTGCACTTCTGCCAGAAAGGCGCGTCAGGCACGTGCCGCCTCCTTCGAAGACAGAGGTTCGCGCCATACGGAGCGCTGCTGCACGAGCCCGCTCTCCTCCGCGTCGAACGCCAGCGCCATCCGCTCGACCTGGACCTCCGTCTTGCACACCTCCTGGTCCACCAGGGGCTGCACCAGCCGGGCGACCTCCCGCCGCTCCTCGTCGAAGAAGGCGTCGCCGGCGCGCAGGATGCGGCGACCGCCCAGCCGACGCGCGACCTTGGCCGCGCCCTCGTGCTCCGAAGCCACCGCCCCCAGCCCCTCGTCCGGGAAGCGCTTCAGGTAGCCGGCGTTGAAGCCCCGGCACTCCGCGCCGAACGCGCATCCCCGGCACGCGGCGGTCTTGACGCGGGACTCGTTGGCGGCCACGTAGAAGTCCGCGGGGACCCCGTCGCCGCCCGCCATGATGGAGGAATGCGGCGACCACGCCACCATGATCGGGATCAGGTCCGGCGCCGCGCACGGCGTGAAGTTGAGCACTCTCGGATAGTCCGCTCGGCGGCGGTCGAACACTTCGAGCGCCCGCCGCAAGCCGCGCGCCGCCTCCGCCATGAGCACGCCCAGCTCCCCGGCGTTCTCCGCCAGGTCGCCCTCGTAAAGCGGGTAGACGATCACGAAATCGGTGAAGCCCCGGCCGAGGAACTCGTCGCAGAACTCGGGGAGCGTCGCGTGGTTCCTGGCGTTGATCAGGAAATTGACGCCGACCTCGACGCCGCGCGAGCGGATGTTCTCCGCCGCCGCGAAGAGCCTTTCCAGGGCGCCGGGCGTCTGCACGAGCCAGTCGTGCAGCTCCGCCGTGTGTCCGTGGCCCGAGACCCGGAAGAAGTTCACTCCGGCGTCGATGAGCCGCCCCGCGTAGGCGGGATCGGCCAGCCGCATGCCGTTGGACTGCACCCGGATGTAGGTGAACCCGATGCGCCGGGCCAGCGCCGCCATCTTCGGAAGGTCGTTGTAGAGCGTGGGCTCGCCCCCGGTGAAGCAGACGCTCCGGTAGCCGTCCGCGTGGGCCATGTACATCTGCCGCGCGATGAGATCGAAGGGCAGGGGGGGGATGCGCCGCCATTCGCGCTTCTGCGCGCAGAAGCGGCATTTCACCCCGCAGCCGTAGCCGAGCCCCACCTCGAAGGCGATCATGCCCTCTCCGCCGCCCGCTTTTCCCGCAGCGAGCGGTGCTCCTCGGGGGTGAGGATGCGGCGCCACCTGCCGGCCTCCGCGCCCCAGCCGCCGTCGAAGGGCTCGGGCTCACGTTTGAAGGCCGTGAACTCCGAGCCTCCAAACCGCTCCGCGTAGTCCTTCTCGCAGCCGAGGCACCGCTCGGAGTATGCGCAGCCGCGGCACGCGCCGATCATCACCTTGTTCTTGCGCGCGACCGCGTCCAGCCCCGCCTTCAGGCCCGTCGGATGCTCGAGGGTGTAGCGCTCCGGGTCGAAGAGCAGCTTCTTCTCGAAGTCGTAGATCCCCGCGCTGTCGCCCGACCAGCGCAGCATCCGGCTCTCGTAGCCCGGGACCCCGCAGGGGATGAAGTTCAGCAGGAACGGCGGCTCCGCCCCGCGCTCCCGGAACAGCTCGAACGACTCCCGCACGTAGGGCGCGGCCTCGCTCATCCTCACGCCGATCCGGCCGGCGTTGACTGCCATGTCCCCCTCGTAGAGCGGGAAGATGATGCCGAAGTCGCGCAGCCCGATCTCATCGTAGAAAAACCGGAAGTAGTCGGGCAGGGTCCTATAGTTCATCCGGTTGACGAGGATGTTGGCCGCCACATGGGCCCCGCGGCGGCGCAGGTTCTCGATCCCGGCGAGAGCCTTCCTGAACGCCCCCGGCGCCATCAGCAGCGCGTCGTGGAGCTCGGGGGTGTGGGCGTGTATCGAGATCCGGGCCAGGTTGAGCCCGACCTCCGTCAGGGCGTCGGCGTAGGCCCGGTCGCCGAAGCGTATCCCGTTGGTCTGGATGTGGATCTCACGGAAGCCGGCGCGCCGGCTAAAGGCGACGAGCTTGGGGAGGTCGGGATGGACCGTGGGCTCCCCCCCGTCGATCACGAGGACCCGGGTCCCCTCGCGGTAGGCCTGGTAGACCTTCGAGGCCATCTGCTCGAAGGTGAGCGCGGGCAGGCCGCGCCACGCGAACTCCTGCGAGCAGAACAGGCACTTCGCGTTGCAGGCGTAGCCCACGAGCAGCTCATAGACTCTGATCGCGTCGTTTGGATGCAGCACGTCCGCACACCCCGGCGGGCCCGTCGCCCGCCATCACCGCCTCGAACGGCGGCTTAGAACGAGAAATGGCTCCCGTGCGAGCCGTGGCTCCCGTGCGAGCCGTGGCTGGCGTGGCTGGTATGGCCGCCCACGCCTCCCGAGCTGTGCAGGTAGTTGGAGTGCGGCGCGGCCGGCAGATCGTGGGCGCTCTTCAGGAGGGCCGTCCCGATGATCCCGAGCGCCGTGGCGGTCTTGACCACGTCCTGCTTGACCACTTTGCCTTCCTCCGACGTCAAGAACATCTCGGCCCCCTTCTTCACCCCGCCGATCAGCTTCTTCTTGCTGACACGCTTCGTCTTCTTCTTCCCTTTCTTGGCAGCCATTTCAATCTCCTCAGTTATCTCCGGCGCCTCTGTTTCGGCGACGGCTTCGGCGTCTCACTCGGGGTCTTCCCAGGCTCTTCCTGCGCCGACTTCGGGTTCTTCGGCAGCTCGTCGAAACCGTATTTCGAGCGCTCGGAGCAGAAATCGGACACCAACGTCTCCCATACGGGCCGGCAGCCCCCGCTCCGCTTCGTCTTGAGGTAGTAGGAGCATATCCCGTATTCGACGCCGCTCTGCGGGCAGGCCCGGTGGTCGAGCTTCAAAAAGGCCCTCGTCATCGCGGCCTCCGCACGGCAGTTCTCATCGTGCGGCTTCAGCCAGTCGCAGAAATCCTCCTCACCCTTCACCCACATGCGGCCGACCTTCGCGCAGACCATGTCCCACTTTTCATCCGTGACGTCCTTCCCCTTGTAGTACTTGATGCGCGGATCGGCGCGGCAGACATCGGCCTTCCCGGCCTGGAAGCGCTTGGAGAGCACGCTGCAGACGTTCCAGAACTTCCCCTCGTCGGTCCCCTCTTTGGCGTTCTCCGGGTCCGCGGACTCGCTGCGGGGGGCTTCGGCGTTGACGTCGAAGAACTTGACCGGCTCGACGAGCGAGTCGAGGTAGGCGATGCAGGCCGGGAACTTCCTCTGCCGCTTCTTAGCCCGCATCATCTCCCACCAGAAGTCCGCGTAGCGGTTGAGCCACCGGCATTGGGACTTGAGCGTGCCGATCTCCTTCTCGTATCGGAACGCGGGCTGCATGCGGTCGAGGTCCTTGCAGGGGTCCTTCTGGCGCTTGGCCCGGCCTTGACAGGCCAGGTGGCCCGCCAGCCGCCCCGTCACCCGCTTCACGACCTTGGCGTCGCCCATCCAGAAGAAGCCCTGCCGGATCAACTCCTCGTCGGTCTTGACGTCCTCCAGGCAGATCGACCAATAGTCCGGGCTGGGTGCGGGCGCCACGGCCCCGGGCGGCGGCTTGGGCGCCTCGGCCTCGGCGGCGAATACCGCCGGGGCCCCCAGGGCCGCCATCAGCACGAATGCCGTTTTCCTCATCTGACCTCCGTCGCCTCCGGCTCCGCCGGGGCGGCGGGGCCGACAGCCTTCAGCCAGGACTCGAAGACCCTTCTGTTAGAGGAGTCCTGCAGCTTTTCGAAGATTACGTCGAACATCCCCATGTACAGCCGGCACCGGTCGTTGTCCGGCATATGGCCCCAGATGTTCCGCTGGATCTCGCGGTTGTAGACCGGGTCGATCCCGCAGTAGGGCTTATAGACGCACTGCGAGCACAACGGCTGGTTCTCGAGCAGGGTAGCCACCGCCGCGGCCTTGAGAACGGGGTGATCGAAGATGTCGTTGTAGCGGCTCTCGGCCACGTGGCCCACCCGGAAGAGGGAGTCGCCCTCACGGGCCACCATCCGCGCCTCGTCGCCCGTGTAGACGCCCCCGTCGTGGTTGTAGGTCAGCACGCCGAAGCCGCTGCCGCTGGGCGAGCGCATGTCCACGTAGCCGGGATCCTGGAGCAGCAGGATCTTCGTCAGCATCGTGAGCGCCGCCCTCTCGTAGAACACGGTCCCGCCCCGGTTGACCTCGAGGATGTGGTCCAGCATTTCCCGATAGAACGCCAGGAACTCGTCCGCCGTGTATCCGACCTTCTCCCACTTGCGGCGGGCGTAGCCGATCGGATTGAGCTGCCGCACGAAGATCCCGGGCAGGCCGAGCCGGACGTACTCGTCGACGATGCGCTCGGCGTGTCCGAGGCTGAGGCGCGTCGTCGACATCAGGGCCCCCGGCTTGAAGTGCCGCTTGCCGTCGAGCCCGCCGTCGGCCGCCTCCTGGAAGCGGCGCAGCCACCGCACGACCCGGTCGTGGCTGTCCCCGCCAGTGAAGACGCGGTTGGCGTTGTGGACGTCCGCCGGGCCGTCGAGCGAGGTGCAGACGCCCACCATCTCCGAGACCAGGAAGCGGAACTTCTCCTCGTCCATCATGCTGAAGTTGGAGACCAGCGTCACGAAAAGGTTGCGCCTGGCGGCCTCGTTCTTGAGCTTCGCGTAGCGCGTGATGAACTTGAGCACCGGCCAGTTGAGCAGCGACTCGCCCCCCTGGAACTCGAGGATCAGCGTGGGGTTCGGGCACTGGAAGATGAAGTCGACCGTCTTCCTCGCGGTCTCGACCGACATGTCCTTATCGAACCGGTCGGGGGCCACGGAGCTCGAGTGGCAGTAGACGCAGTTGTGGTTGCAGCGCAGCGTGGTGACGATGATGTGGAGCCGCGCGGCCTGGAACAAGAACGAGTTCTTCTCCCGGTAGGTGTCGACGAGCGCGTCGAAGTCCAGGTGGTCGCGTATGAAGCCCTTGCGCTGCAGGTCGTTCCAGAGGGCGCCGCCGCTCTCGAGCCTGCCGCCGAGGTACGCCGCGAACTCCCCCGCGTCGAGCTGGGCGAAGTGGCCCGCGTCGTTGGTGATGAGCCAGCGCTTCCCGACCCGGCGGTAGGCGGCGGCCGCGACCTTCCCGCGACGGACGTCCACGCGACCTACGTGGAGATACTGCGTGAGTCGGCTCCCCTCAGCGGCCGGCGCGCGGCTTGCCAAAGCGCTCCTCCCAGGTCCTTTTGATGCCGCGGGGATCGCCCTCCCCGTTGCCCTTGGCGCGGGCCGCGATCTCGGCGTCCGCCTCGGCGATGAGCTTCTCCATCTCGGCCTGTTGCCCGGCGCTGAGCGCCTCGTCCGGGGCCTCCCGGCGCTGGACCGGGTCCTCGTCGTTCCGGCGCGCCGAGACCATGGCGCGCGAGATGATGTGCTCCATGACGGAGCGGTTGTCGGCCAGCAGCCTCTGGCGCAGCGCCTGGTTGAGCACCTCGTTGAGGAAGTCCCCGGCGAGCGCCTCGAGCCCCTCCTTCGTCGCCTTCTTCCTGGACCTCAGCGTGAGCTCGTAGATGCCGAGGCCCCGCTTCTCCTCGACGTAGGCGTAGGCCCGGTCGGTCAGCACATAGGCCGCCCCCTGGATGATCTCCAGGGGATAAAGCTTCTTCTGGATCGGGAAGACTACCTCTCCCGAGCGAAGCGAGACTTTGAACCTCAACTCTTCCTCCTCGCCCCCTTGGAGCGCGTCGGCGCGCCCCCGCCGGCCGCCTGCTGAGCCTCCTGCAGCTCGGCTTCGAGCGCGTCGGGGCCCTTCTGGCTCTCCTTCCTCACCAGCTCCCGGAACTTCTCGAGGTCCTTGACCAGGTTCTTCTCCACCACGCCGTAGGCGTCCTTGAGCCGCCGGCGCGGCATGGGCGGCGAGAGCAGCGTAAAGATGTAGACGGAACGGCTCGGATCGAGAGGCACCACCCGCGAGAATACCTGGATCGGCTCGCCCTTGGGCAGGCGCACCGTCCAGTCCACGACCCCGCGCTTCATGTCGGTGCGGCTCTGCGTCTGGCAGGTGACGATGCCGTCCGGGAGCAGGTAGTCGACTTCGCGCCGGCCCTCGTCGAGCCGCACTTCCTTAATAGGATGCGCCCACTTGGGCAGGTTGAAATGGTTCGCGGCCACCGCGAAGCAGCTCTTCGCGGGAGCGGACACCTCGACGGCCACGGTCACCGAGGAGACGACCTTCTCGTCCCCGGCGGGCATCTCCGTCTGCGTGGGACCCGCCGGCCGCGCGGGCTCGCCGGTCCGGTCGGACTGGCCGGGCTGGCCGGATTCGTCCGGCTGCATGAGTCCGCCATCTTGTACGGATCCGTCCTCCGGCTCCGACCGGCGTGCCCGCCTTGAAATGCCTTGTCTTTTGCTCATGGTTGTGACTCTATCCTGGGGAGGGTTTCCCTGTGTTTTCGGCCCGATCCGGGCCCGATTTACGTATGCCGCCAGTAAAGCAAAGCACCGCCCCCCCTGTCCAGGCCAAAAGTCAAGCGACCTCCCGGGCCCAGGACTTCAGCGTCTCCGGCCCCTCCCGGCCCTGCAGCCCCTCGACGAGGATGTCGAAGATCCCCATCATCGTCTCGCACCAGGCGTTCGACGGCATGTGGCCCCAGAGGCCTCCCTGGGTCCGGTAGTTGTAAACCGGGCGGACCCGGCAGTAGGGCTGGTAGGCGCACTGGAAGCAGAAGGGCTGCGTGGACGGGCTCGCGGCCAGGAGCGCCGCCCGGACCATGGGGTGGCCGAGGGCCTCGTCGTATCCCGTCTCGCCGAGCCGGCCGATCCGGAACAGCGGGTCTCCAGCCTCGCCCAGGAGCAGCCCCTCGTCGCTCGTATAGATATCCCCGTCGGGACCGTAGGCGAGCGAGCAGAGCCCCTCGCCATCCGGGCGGCTGCCGCGGCCGCCGCCCGTGATCCTCGCCAGCAGGGCGGCGGCCGCCGTCTCGCGCAGCTTCTTGCCGCCGCGGCAGGCCTCCACGACGGCGGCAAGCGCCTTGCGGTAGAACTCCAGATACCGGCCCACCGGGACGTCGCCTTCCTCTGAGCGGCGAAACTCCACCGACTCGATCCCCGCCGCGATGAGGCGCTCCACGGTCTTCTCGGGCTCGGACAGGGCGGCCCGCGTAACGGTGAAGACGGCCTCGCGCGCGCCCTTGGGCGGCGCCGGCACGCCGTCGCCGGCGAGCAGCGCGCATACGGTCACCCCCTGCTCGTCGAGCCAGCGCGCCCTCTCGCCGTCGAGCGCGGCGGGCTCCGCCAAAAGCCGCAGGCAGAGCGACCGCTTTTGGACCTCGCTCTTCTTCTTCGCGTAGCGGACGATGAACCGAACCACCGGCCAGGCGCGCCGTCCGCCGCCCCGAAGCTCGATGAGCAGCGCGGGAGCGGCGCCAGAGAAGACGAAGTCCACCGCCTTCTTGGCGGTCGCGGGGCTCATGCGCTTGGCCGAGCCGGGCGCGCGGCCCGACACGGCGATCGTATGGATCGCGGGCCCCTTCCAGTCCAGCAGCCAACGCTCCACCATACAGCCCGCCAGGGCGCGGAAGTCGAGATAATTACGGAAGAAACCCTTGCGGCGCAGCTCCGTGCCGAGCGGCTCCTCGTTCGAGACGCCGCCCTTGAGATAGCGCAGGAAATCCGCGTCCCCGAGCAGGACCCCGTGCCCGGCGTCGTTGGTGATCAGGATCTTGTCGGCGACGCGGCGGAAGTTGTGACCGGCCACCCGCTCCTGGTGCGCAGACCCTTCGAGCGGCGGATTCGTCAGGCGCGTCTCAGCCATGGGTCTCCTCCTTCGCTTCCCGCAGCAGCTTGGCGGCCTCCTTCTTGAAAGCCGCGGACTCCTTCGGCGGCTTCGGAGGGTTCTCGCCCCCCCGCGCGGAGAAGAGCGCCTGGGTCACGAGGACCCCGGCGATGCGCTTATTGAAGCCGCTCACGAGGACGCGGTACTCCTGGCTCAAGAGCTCGTTGAGGAATTCCCCTTCGAGGGCCTTGAGTTCCGCCAAGCCGCGCGCCCGCGGACCGGCGTCGACCCCGGGGGGGCGCCGTACCCGGCCCCCTTTGGATGCGCGCCGGGACCGCGGCAGGAGCGTCACCTCCCAGCCATTCTCGGCCTCCGCGAACTCCGCCTGGGCGCGCCGCGAGAAGACGTTCGCGGCGAGCTTGAGCGCCTCCTCCGAATAGACCCTCTTCGACACCGTGAGCTTGGTCATTTGGACCCTCCCCCGGGCTGGCCGTGCTTCTCCTCCCAGGTCGCGGCGATGCGCTCCGGGTCCTCGAGCCCCTTCCCGGACTTGAGGTCCTTGATCTCATCCTCCACCTCGGCGATCAGGCGGGAGACCTCGGCGAGCTGCTCCTCGGTGAGCTTCTGCTCGGGCGGCGGCTCGCTTGCCGCGGCCGCCGCGGGCGCCGGGACCGGCTCCTCGGGAAGCCGTCCCTGCGCCAGGAGCACGGCCTTCTCCACCAAGGCTTGGCGCACCGGCAGGTTGTTCTTGGCGATGGCCCAGCGGATCTTCTGGGTCTTGAGCTCGCACCAGAAAAGCTCGCCGAGTTCGTCGAGGCCCTCCGCCGAAAGCCTCCGCTTCGAGCGCAGGCTGACCCGCAGCCGGCCCCCCTTGTCTCCGTCGAGCCGCGCATAGGCCCGGTCGGTCAGGGCGTAGGCGGCGCCCAGGATCGGCTCGAGGCCGTGAAGGCTCGCGTCCAGGTCCAGCGAGACGCCGGAGCCCGGCACGTCCTTCATGAACGGCGGGGCGGCCTCGACCGCGGAGCCGGGCCGTGCCGCGCCCTTTTGGGAAGTGCGTTTGGAGCGCGGTGCGGCTTTCGGCGTTTTTCCCGCGGCCTTGGGCTTCTTGGCTGATTTCGTCTTTCTCTTCATCTCAGAGGTAACTCCATTGATGCGTCCATTCCAGAAGGACCTCCCGGCTCCGGGGGCGCTTGAGCCGCTCGAACAGGATGTCGAGCACGCCCATCTGCGCCGCGCAGTGCGGGCTCGATGGGATCTGCCCCCAGAACGAGCCCTGCGCGAGCATGTTCTGCGACGGCGCCACGGCGCAGTACGGCTTGTAGGCGCAATGGAAGCAGAGCGGTTGATGCGCACCCTCCAGCGCAGCCAGGCTGAGCCGGACGAGGTCCTTGTCCGGGAACTCCTCGTAGGCCGTCTTCTCGACGATGCCGAGCTTGAAGACCGGCATATCCTTGCGCGCGAGATCGAGCCCGTTGGAATTGGTGAAGATGCCCCCCTCCGGGCTGTACGCCAGCTCGCCGACCACGTCGTGCCCCGGAAGCGGGCCGCCGCGCTCCTCGCGCGGCAGGTGAGCCTCGGGAGGCACGCGGCGCAGGAACGCCGCGGCCCACTCCTCGCGGAGGGCCGGCTCGGGCTCGGCGATCATGCGGTCGAGCGCGCGCGCGTAGAAATCCAGGAAAGGCTCCAGGCGCCCCTCGTCGAGAAGCTCCGGCGAGGGCGCCAGGCGCACCGAGCCGCAGCCCAGGCTCTTCCAGTGCTCCACCCAGGCGCGGGGGCGCGTCGTCCGCGCCGCCACGCGCAGGAGCGCGCGAGGCATGGGCATGTCCTCCGCGCGTCTTCTGGCCTCCGAGACCTTGCGCCGCCACGCCGGCTTGCGCCCCGGCCCGGCGGCGCCGTCGAACGCCACGCGGAGGCCGACCGAATGATCGAGGAGGAACTTGAGCTTCTTCGGCTCCGGACCCTCGGGCCCGGTCCGCAGCCAGAGCCGCAGGAGCCGGGAGTTCCATTCGGCCCGGCGCCGCGCGTAACGGACCAGCAGCCAGACCGCGGGCCAGCAGGCGTCGACGTCCCCGGCGACCATCTCGATCTGCACCACCGGGCCGGGCACGGTGAAGATAAAGTCCACGGCCTCGCGAGCCGTATCGGGGTCCATGCGGACCCCGCCCCGCTCCAGGAAGACCACGTGGTTCTTCGCTCCCTCCCAGCTCAGCAGGCTCGATTCGAGCGCCTCCGAAGCGATGAGGTCGAACTCCATGTAGTGGCGTATAAAGCCCTTGAGGCGCAGCTCCTCGAAGCGCGGATGCCCCTCGTCCATCCCGCGCAGGTACGCGCGGTACTCCCCGGGAGAGAGGAACGCGTAGTGCCCGGCATCGCCGGTCACAAGGACCTTGTCGCCGAGCGCACGGTAGCGGTGCGGGCCGACGCTGCGGCGGTCGAGCTTCGGCAGCTCCTTGAGGCAGGTCAGCTTGGAGCTCATCGGCGGCGCCCCATGCGGATGGCCTCTTCGATGAGCGCCTCGGTCTCGGCACCGCGCCGCCCGGCCAGGCCCCGGTCCATCTCCTCGAGCGGGTCCCACGGTACGCAGAGAAAGCCCTTCTCGTAAAGCCGGCCCAGCACCGGCGCGGTCAGGCCGTTGTTGAAGCGGATCACTTCCTGGCGGAGCTGGTGGCTGAGCGCCTCGTTGATGAACTCGCCGGCCAGGGCGAGCAGGCCTTCTCGATCCCGGCGGAAGGCGCGATCAAAGAGCTTCCTCCGGGACGGCCGCAGCAGGACGCGATGCTCGCCCCGTTCGCCCTGCAGCAGCCCGATCTTCGCCCGCCCCACGAAGGCGTCGGCCGCGGCCTTGAGGCTCGCCTTCTCGTAGAACGCCTTCGGAAGACGGACGACCGCCTCTCCGCCGGCGGCGTCGATCATCGGCCTCACTTCGCGCCCCCCCAGGGCGTGGCGATGCCGAGCGGGTCCTTGGGCCCCTTCCCGGCCTCCTCGAGCAGGCGCTCGATCGCGGCCTCCTGCTCGGGAGCGAGCCGCTCCACGACCCGCACCCCGCCCTCGCCCCGCACGCCCCCGGCGAGGTCCAGCATGCGGCGCGCGATCTGCGCGCGCACCGACTCGTTGTTGCGCGCGATCTCCCACCGGTGGAGCTGGTTCTCGTACTCGAGCCGGCAGGCGCGCTCGAGGGCGCGCGCGTCCATGGCGGGCCGCCCCCCCCGGCCCGGCTTGGGCCAAAGGCACACGACGGTATCCTTGCCCTCGCGCGCGAGCGCCGCGTAGGCGCGATGCGTCATGGCGTGGGCCGCGCCGTAGGCCGCCACGCGGTCGGCCGCGGGGCCCAAGGACACCTTAACCATAGCTCGGGGTCTCCATCCTCACCCCGCAGACCGGATGGTAGCGGTTGCCGGAAAGCTCGACCGGCTGGGGCTCGGTGAGCGGCCGGATGTCGGGCGCCCCCATGTGCTTCTCGTAGCTGCGGTGAACGCCCACGCACGCCTCGCGGTACATGCAGCTCTTGCGGCAGCGCTCCAGGTGCGTGACCTTGAAGGAGTCCAGCGTGTTGTAGACGAAGGGCCACAGCCGCGGCGGCAATACGCAAAGCGGGAAATGGTAGAGCCGCGCCTGGGGAAGCCGGCGGAGCTTGGCGTAATTGCGGTCGAGGCGGGCGGCGCACTCGCTCATCGTCAAGGCGACCTGCCCGCGATAGAGCTCGGCGAAACCCTCCAGCTCCACGAACAGCAGCACCACCCTGTCGACCCAGGAAAGCTCGGCGAGGACATAGTCGAGCAGGCCGTCGAGCGAGCGCATCTGGATCTTCGTCAGGATGATCCGGAGCTCGATCCGCTGGCCCTCCGCGCGGTGGCGGCGTAGGTTCTCGAGCCCCCGGGCCGTCTGCTCGAAGCTTTTCGGCGCGCGAGAGACGCTCTCGTGGGTCCTCGCGTCGTAGCCGAATACCGGGACCGCCACCTCGAAAGGCGACATGCCGATGCCCAGGGTCCGCCGGGCGAAGTCCTCGTAGGCGAACATGCGGCCGTTGGAGAGCACGCGGATGAGGCCCTTCGGGAACTCGCGGCGGATGTGCGCGACGATCCTCAGGAACTCCGGGTGCAGCGTCGGCTCGCCGCCGGTCAGGTTGAAGTAGTCGCGCACGCTGTCGAACTTCACGAAGGTCTTGAGCCCCCGCTTGTACTTCTCGACCTTACGGGCGATCTCCGCGTAGGAGTACTTGTCCGTGGTCCGCCGGAACCCCTTGGCGGGGTTCGAGCAGAACACGCAGCCGATGTTGCACTGAGGCCAGATGGAGAAGTCGGGCATGTTACCCGCGTCCCTCCATGCGCGCATCCCTCCCCCGCGGGGAGGGATTGCGCATCGTTGCGGGGGCGGATCGTCGTTTCATCGGTCGTTGTTTCCAGCCCCTGGCAGCTTCCGCCAGTCCGGGATCTCAACCGGCCCCTCGACCGGGACGAGCTCCGCGTCGCCGTAGCGATCGAGGTACTCCTTCCAGAGCCCCTCGCAGGCCCCGTGGAGCGCGCACCCGGCGCAGCGCTCCGTCTTCATCCTTCCGGCGGAGGCCCGCGAGGCGGACACGTCCTCGTTCTTGAAATCCGGCGCCCAATGGCGCGTATGGAATACGGAAACCTCGCGGATCTCCGAAATCTGATCCAGGTAACCCGCGAAGCGGCACAACGGCACGTACCGCGCGGTCCAGTGGCGAGTGCCGCCCGCGCGGCCGACGTCGAGCGTCTCGCGCATGAAGGGCGCGGCCTCAGAGATTCGCGGGACGAGCCCGCCGAAGTCCGAGTTGGCCCCCCCGATGTTGGGGTCCACGAAGATGAGCTCGGCGTTGCGGATCCCGAGCCTCAGAAGCAGCCTCCCGATGTCGGGCAGGCTCCCCATGTTGGGCTTGACCACCGTGCAGTTCGCGTTGATACGCTTGAAGCCGAGAGCCCGCAGGTTCTCGACTCCCTTGAGAAGCTCCGCGAAGCTCCCCGGCACGGAAGTCATGGCCTCGTGCAGCCGTGCGTCGTGGCCGTGAATCGAGAAGATCAGGTCGGTCACGCCGGCATCCAGGGTCCGCTTCGCGAACTCGGGATACGAGAACATCCGCCCGTTGGTCGCCACGACGACGCGCTCGAAGCCGAGCTTCCGGGCCGTGCGGACCAGGGGCAGGAAGTCGCCGCGGATAGTCGTCTCCCCGCCGATCATCTCGAGGTACTCGACGCCCTGGGACTTGGCGTCGGCCATCTCGCGCACGATCCGCTGGGTCGTCTTGTCGGGGATGTCGCGCTTGTGCATGTCGATGCAGAAGCGGCATCGGTTGTTGCACGAGAAGCCGGTGAAGATGACCAGCTTCTGTATCCTCCCTCGGGGGGCCTCCCTCTCCCGGCGCTTCGACCCGGGGCCCGCATTCACGCGCACAGCGCCTCCATATCGATCTCGTAGTCCGCCAGCTTGTCGAGCGCGCGGCGCGTCTCGTCCAGGCCCTCCGCGATGCCCGCTCCCGAGAGCTCCGGCCGGCCCTTCTCGACGACCTCGGCGGGCAGGCCGAAGATGCCTCCCCCGCCGGCGAGCCAGAGGCTCGTGCCGCCCCGGAGGCTTAGCTGAAGACGCTCGCCCGCAGCGCCGCCTCTTGCAGCGACCATACGTACTTCCCCTTTTGGAACCGCCGTTTCACCAGCCCCATCTTGATCAAAGTCTCCGCCGCGTTGATCACCGCGTTCTCGTCGCCGCAGTCCTTGCAGATTGGGAAGCGCTCGGCGATCCTCAGGAACTCCGAAGTGCTCACGCCGCTCTTGTGCTTGAGCACTTCGATCGCGCAGGTCTCGTTGTCGGTCAGCACCGGCCGCCCCTCGTGCGGCCCCTCGCCCCGCCGCGCCCGGCCGTAGCGCTCCGGGACCGCCTTGAGCGGCGAGAGCTCGCCGGTGCCGAAGCGCTCGGCGTAGCTCCTGTCGAGCCCGATGCAGCGGTCGTTGTACACGCACGCCCGGCAGGCCTTGGTCTTGACCGTGTGCTGCGTCATCGTCTCGTCGAGGTCCTTCTGCTCCCCGTCGGGATTGACGACCATGGTGTTGAAGGACGACCAGCCGAGCATCTGCTGCTCGTAGCCGGGAAGGACGCACGGGGTGAAATGCAGCAGGAGCGGCGGCTTCGGGAAGTCGATCCTCTCGAACACCTCGTAGGCGCGCCTGATGTGGGACGCCATGTCCGTCAGCCGCGCGCCCATCCCGGCGACGTTCCGCGTCATGTTCCCCTCGTAGAGCGGCGCGATGATGACGAAGTTCGACAGGCGCAGCTTGAGCAAGAACAGCTCGTAGAACTCGACCAGGCGTTGATAATTGCGCTTATTGAGGACGATGTTGACGCCGACCCCGATCTTGAGCCTCTTGAGGTTCTCGATAGCCTTCAGGCAGGCGTCGAAGGAGCCTGGCATCCCCGCCAGGCCGTCGTGGGTCTCGGCGTCGTGGCCGTGGACCGAGAGCTTGACGAAGGTGAGACCCGCGTCCGCGAGCGCGCCGGCGTAGTCCGGGTCCGCGAGCCGGACCCCGTTGGTCTGGATGCGGGTGTACGTGAAGCCCACCTTGCGCGCGAGGACGAGGAGCTTGGCCAGGTCCTTGCGCAGCGTGGGCTCGCCGCCCGTGAAGCCCAGACGCCGGAAGCCGTGCTGGTGGGCCCAGAAGATCTTCTCCGCCGCCGCCCGGAATGGCATGAGGTTGGGCTCCTCGCGCCAGCCGAAGTCCTGCGAGCAGAACAGGCACTTGGCCTGGCAGGCGTAGTGGAGCAGGATGTCGAAGCACTTCGGCTCGTCGAAGGCCTCGCGGCCGCTGCGCTCGGCGGCCGCGTCTTCGGCGGGCGCGCCCGCCCCCCCCTCCCGGTCGAGGGCGCCGTCCCGCTTCACCGGCACGCCTCCCGGATGTAGCCCCCCAGCGCGTCCAGGAACAAGTCCGCCTCCTCCAACGTGTTGTAGGCGAAGAACGAGACCCGGACCGTGCCGGGGACGCCCAGCTTGTGGTGCAGCAGATGCGCGCAGTGCTCGCCCGCCCGCACGGCGATGAAGCGGCCGTCGAGCTCGTGGTTGAGGTAGAGGTTGAAATCGGCGATCGAGAAGCCCGGATGCCTCGGCGCGAACGAGACGATCGAGCCCCGCTCCAGGTCCTCGATCTCTCCGAGGAGCCCTACCTCCTCGAAGCGCGCGACGCCCTCCGCGGTCCGGCGCACCAGGCCCGCGATGTGGGCCCGCAAGGCCCGTTCCGGGATCGCCCTGAAAAAACGCAGAGCGTCCCCGAAAGCCGCCACGCCCGCCAGGTCCTGGACGCCGGCCTCGAAGCGCATGGGCGCGTCCAAATAGACGGCCTCCGCCCCGGAGCCGTTCCACGACACGTCCTTCACCGTCCCGCCCCCGACCTTATAGACGCCCAGGCGGTTGAGAAGGTTCTCCTTGCCGTAGAGCACCCCCACCCCGAAGGGCCCGCCGAGCTTGTGCGAGGAGAAGGCCACGAAGTCGGCGTCGGTCTCCCGGACGTCCTCCCGGTGCGAGGAAAGGTACTGCGCGTCGTCCACGAGGATGCGGGCTCCCCGGGAGCGGGCCATGCGCGCGACCCGCGCGACGGGAAACAGCCCGCCCAGCACGTTGGAGGAGCGCGCCACGGCCACCAGGGCGGTCCGGCGCGTTATGAGGCGCTCCATGGCCTCTAGGTCGAGCTGCCCCCCTTTCACCGGGCAGAACTTGAGCGAGGCCTCGCCCCGCTTCTCGAGCTCGAGCAGGGGCAGGAGCACGCTGTTGTGCTCCATGTCGGTCAACACCACCTCGCGGCGGTCCCCCTCGAACGGGAAGGCGCGCGCCACGAGGTTGACCGCCTCGGTCGTCCCGGAGGTGAAAACGATCTCCTCGGCGCGCTCGGCGCCCAGGAAGTCGGCCGTCTCGCGGCGGGCGTCCTGGAACCACTCCTCGACGCGCTGCGAGAGCAGGTGGGTCGAACGCTTGCCGCCGCAGCCGCCCCAGTTCAGGTAGAACTCCCCCAGACGCTCGGCCACGCAGCGGGGCTTGAGCGCGGTGCAGGCGCTGTCGAGATAGACGAGGCGCTTGCCGTCCACGCGGTTGTCGAGGGCCGGGTAATGGGCGCGCAAAGCCCCGACGTCGAGCGTCTCGGTCGAGGGGGAGGACGGCATCAGAGCTCCCCGTAGAGCTCGATGTAGTCCTTGCGGGGACCGGGGCACCACAAACGCAGGGAGCAGCCGTCGCAGTCGGCGACCCGCTGCTTCTCGGCGAGATGCGCCCCCGGCTGCTCCGCGAGCATCTTGCGGTAGTCGACGTGGTTGTCTTCAAACTCCCGGACGAAGCAGACCGGGATGTGGTCCACCTCGAACCGGATCCCGCTGTCGCGGCAGAAGGCGAGCGCCTCGTTGAGGTGCGGCGCCGCCTCGCGGAAGCGCGGGATGATCCGGGCGCTCCCCCTGGCCCGGCCCACGCCCTTCACGAAGCTGAACTGGATCCACTCCACGCCCTTGAGCTCGCACGCCACGAAGTCGGCGAAGTCCACGCAGTGCCGGTAGTTGGCCTGGCAGACGACGTAGGTGAGCCGGACCGGCGCGCCGTGCGAGAGCATGCGGCGAACCCCGTCGAGGCGCTTCTCGAAGCCGCCCGCCGCGCCCGTCACGGCCTCGTCGAGCTCCGGCGTGTGGGCGGAGAGATTGACGTTGAAGTAGTCCACCAGCCCCGCGATCAGCCGGAACCGCTTGGCGTCGTAGGCGGGGACCAGCAGGGCGTTGGTCTGGAGCTCGATGAGCTTCTTCTTCTTGCGGCAGCGCAGCAGGATCTCCAGCAGCTCGAGCGGGTCCTTGAGCATGGGGTCCCCGCCTGATATCTGCACGTGCCCGGTCTGGTCCTCGTCGATCATCGCGATCAGCGAGCTCAGCTGGAAGTCGCCGTTTCTTCCCGCGGCGGAGCAGAACACGCAGCGAAGGTTGCAGTCGGCGTTGATGGGCAGGTGGAGGGCCATGGAAAAGTTCGCGCCCGCGTACGCGTGCGTACGCCGGTATTAACTGTATAGCAGATAATGGCAAGCAACGAAAAGGCCAGCGGGGCTTGTCCGGGCGCTCAGGCCCCGCGCGAGGCCGCCGGCCTCTCCGTCAAGACCGCCGCGCCCCGGTCCAGAAGGTCCAGGGAGCGTCCCGAGACGGGCCCGGCCTTGATGCTTTCGGCAAGCTGCCGGGGGGTCCGGGCCCCCACGATGACGCCGCAGACCCATGACTTCGCGAGGACCCAGCCGAGAGCCGCCCGTGCCATGGAAACCCCTTCCAAACGCGCCACTTTTTCGAGGAGCCGGAGCATGCCGGCCAGCCTCTTTTCCGGGAAGTAGGGAAACGCGTCGCGCGGCTCCTTGCGCCTTCCGGCCGGCCGCCTCCGGCCGCCCATGTACTTGCCCGAGAGAAGACCTCCTCCCAAGGGGCTCCACGCCAGAAGCGATGTCCCTTCCTTCCGGCACACCGGGGCCAGGTCCACGCCGGCGCAGGGAGCCGCCAAGCTGAACTGGACCTGATCGAACTCGAACCGGGGCGCCTCGTGCTCCCGGGCCCAGGACAAGGAGCAGCGCCAGGCGCCGGCGTCGAAGTTCGAGCAGCCCAGGACCCGCGCCTTGCCGGCCCGGACCGCGCGGTCGAAGGCCTCTAGGGATTCCTCGAGCGGCACTTTGGGATCCGGACCGTGCGGCATGTAGAGGTCCACGTAGTCGGTCCCGAGCCGAGCGAGGCTCTCGTCGAGGCCTTTCTGGATGTGCTTGCGGGAGAGCCCGCCGGAGGAAGGGTCCCCCGGCCGCATGTGGCCCAGGACCTTGGTGGCGATGACGAACTTGTCCCGCCGTCCCTTCAGGATCTTGCCCAGTAGCTTCTCGGCCGCGCCGTAGCCGTAGACGTCGGCCGTGTCAATGAGGTTCACGCCCGCCTCCGCGGCCATGTCCACAAGTCTCCGCGCGGTCTTCTCGCCAACCTCGCCTATGCCGTGCCAGTCCGAGCCGAAGTTCATGGTGCCCAGGCCCAGCGCGCTGACCTTGAGCCCCGATCGGCCGATCTCGCGGTATTCCACGGATGCAGTATAGAAAATCGGTCGCGGACACGCCTTGACTTTGGCGGTGTCCTCCCGTTAGACTAGAAGCGATGGACGAGCTTGAAGGACGCATGCGGGACCTCGGCATCTCCCGCGATGAAGTCCAGGAGACCTTCACCCGCTCCGGCGGCAAGGGCGGGCAGCACGTCAACAAGGTCTCGACCTGCGTGGTCGTGCGCCACCTCCCCACCGGCGTCGTCGTCCGCTGCGACACGGAAAGAAGCCAGAGCCGCAACCGCGCGCTCGCCTGGAAGAGGCTCTTGGACAAGATCGAAGAGCGACGGCGGGCCGCCCGCGCCGCCCGGCGCGCCGCGGCGGAAAAGGAGCGCAGAAGAAAGCGCAAGCGCCCGAGAGCGCTCAAGGAGAGTATCCTGAAGGCGAAGAAGCGGAGGTCCGAGACCAAGAAGCTCCGCCAGCGCGTGAAAAGGTGGGATTAAGCGCGGCTCAAAATCAGCCTCACCAAGGCCCACGCAAGTTTCTTTAGGCTCTCTAAGGGACCACGGCCTCCCGCTGCGCGCGCCTGGCCGTGTTCACGATGTATATGCCCGCGAGCACCAAAGGCGTCCCCAGAAGCATGTAGGCGTCCAGGCGCTCGCCGAGCAGCAGGACTCCCAGCGCCACGGCCACGACCGGGTTGGCGTAGGCGTAGATGGCCACCCGCTCGGTGGGGAGCTTCTCCAGAGAGTAGATGTAGCAACTATAGCCCACGATCGATCCGAACACGACCAAGAAAAGGAGAGCCGCCCAGCTCGCCGCGCTCGGGTCCCACATGGCCCACTCCCCCCTGAAGAGCCCCACGGCGCCCAGAAAGCTCCCACCCACGAATTGCTGCAGCGCGATCGTCATGACGGGTCCCGTCCTGGGTTGGCGCCATTTGGCGTAGACAGAACCGAACGACCAGGCGGCCGAACCGAAAAGAAGCATCCCGGCTCCCCGCGCGAAACCGGAGTCAAGGCCGCTCATCCGCAGGTCGGGCCAGACCAGAACGGCCAGTCCCAGCAGCCCGATCGCGAGCCCGCCGACCGCGCGCCTCGTGACCGTCTCCCCGGATAGCCGCGCGAAGCCCACCATCCAGAACGGGATGAACGCGATGATGAGCGAGGCGATCCCCGCGGGCACCCACTGCTCGGCCCAGGTCAGGATCCCGTTGCCCATGCCGAGAAGAAGAAAGGCGATCACGGCCAGGTCGAACCATTCCCGGCCCTTGGGCAGCTTCTGGCCGCGCACCAGCGCGTAACCCAGCAGGGCGCAGCCGGCGAGCAAGAATCGCGTCGAGGCGAAAAGAAACGGAGGGGTGTCGCGCACGCCGATACGGATCGCGATGTAGGTCATGCCCCAGAAAAGGCAGACCGCGGCGAGGGCCCAGTACGCCTTCGCGACCTCCTTCACGGAAGGCCCAAATAATCGGCCAGAGACCTGAGATCCTCTTCGGGGATGGGGGGTCTGATGATCCGCGGCACGCCCGGCATGCGCTTCAGTATCTCGCCCGAAGCGTCCGAGACGATGAACTGCGGGACGCCGCCCGCGACCGGCACCTGGCCGGCGGGGTCCACGAGGGTCTCGGGGCCGAACTCCCGGGCGTACTCCTCGACCTCGGCGGGCTGGCCCATGCCGACCACCACCCGCGTCTGTACGCCGCGCTCACCCAGCCAGGCCTTGAGTCCGTTGATCAGGGCCGTGGACGACCGGCAGACCCCGCACCAGGGAGCCACGTAGACCGTCAGGCATTTGGGGGTGGGGCACGATCCCAGCTCGACGCCCTCGGAGGAGCCCACGGCCGCGAGCTTCACTCCGGAGAAAGACTCCGCCCCGGGCAGCTCGCCGGAGCGGCGCGTGATGAGGAACAACGCCAGCAGGACCAGGAAGACGGCCCCGATCACGTAGAGATCGCGCTTGCCTTTCATCGTCCGCTTCCTAGAGCCTAATTATAGCCGGACAATGGAGGCGGCGCCACCGCGGAGCGAAGTCCGGGAATCCAAACCGCGGCCGGTCTCGATAGTGAGTGCCGAGCCCGGACAGGTATTGCCCGTTCGCTCCGGAGGACGCTAGACAGCATCGCCACGCCCTGCTCGGTGAAAACGCGTGGAGATTACTTGGAATGGCGTCCCTTCTCTAAGATTCCAATCTGGAATCTTAGAGCCCGATACTCCACCTTGTTCAGCTCGAACATAAAATCCGATGGAAAGCGGCCGATATTCCTCTTGGCCGCCTTGTTCAGATTGAAGGTCGTTACACCATACAGCTCCGCTAGGTCCCGATCCAGCATGACCTTATGTCCGCGAATGAGGAATATACGCCGCTCGATTTCTGACGCTGCGTTCGCGGGCGCTTCCTTCGCCATACCCATATATACGATCGAACCCCTGATTTGTTTCCCTGAAAAGCACAACGCGGCTCAAAGAGTTTTGAACCGCGTCGTAAAGTGGCGGAGGGGGAGTAACAGTTCTCAAACCGCTCCCGGCCTCACCCTCCTGGACAGATTCCGCTTCAAAATAATGAAGAGACCAAATCGGCCCACAGAGATCATCCCGGATTTCTGGAGCGCGGTCCGATGACCCGCGCGACTCATTCGGACTTCGGCTTGAATCCGATCCTTGGCCTGGGACGGACCGGCGGGGCCATGAGTCCCCGGATGGCTTCGAACAGGCTTCGGATACCCTCATCGTGCATCTCGATCTTCCGTTCGAGCTCCGCAAGCTTGGCCGCCAGCTCCTTGTGCGCACAGACCATCTGGCGCAATTTCACGAAAGCCCGCATAATCGCGATATGGGCGTCGATGGCCCGCGGGCTCTGCAATATCCCCGCGAGCATCGAGGCGCCCTCCTGCGTAAACGCCAAGGGCAATTTCCGCCGTCCTCCGCGGCCTTTCTTTGATGTTGCAGACTGCAACATCAAACCCTGGAACTCCTCCCGGCTCAACTCGAGCATGAAGTCGGCAGGAAACCGCTTGATATTGCGCCTGACCTGCTGGTTGAGCCGCCCCGTAGTGACCCCATACATGACGGCCAAGTCAGAATCCAACATCACCCGCCTTCCGCGGATGAGGAATATTCGCCTACCGATCTCAAGGGCAGGGACCAGAGGGGCTTCCTTCACCATACCCATATATACGAATGGCCCCTCGAATTGGTTCCCAAAAAAGAGCGACACCTCTCAAGAAAGTTTGAGAAGTGCCGCGAAGGAGCGGAGGGGGAGGGATTCGAACCCTCGAGCCAGGATCGCTGGCTACCGGTTTTCAAGACCGGCCGTTTCAACCGCTCACGCACCCCTCCACAAACCCACGAGCGGTCGACCTGCTCTGGGGGATTAAACTATTTCCACGCTCCTGTCTTCCAGCGCTCCGCCGGAATTGACCCCCTCCTCCCGGTACGCTATACTAAGGCATCCACAGCGGCAGGATTTCCCCGGCGAGAGGAGGGAGTCCCAGTCGAGCCGGGATCCGATACCAAGGAGCGGACAAACCATGATTCGAGCGGGCGACTTCAAGAACGGGACGGTCTTCGCCGACGGAGACGATATCTTCACCGTGCTCTGGTTCCAGCACCACAAGCCCGGCAAGGGCGGGGCCACCGTGCGCCTGAAGATCAAGAACATGAAGCGCGGCACGACCGTCGAAAAGACGATCAAGCCCGAAGTGAAGTTCCGCGAAGTGGAAGTGACGCGCAGGCAGAAGACCTACCTATACAAGGACGGCAACGGCTTCCATTTCATGGACCAGGAGACCTACGATCAGGCGTTCCTTTCGCCCGAAGCGATCGGGGATCTCGCCCAGTTCATGAAGGAGAATATGGAGGTCATCGGGGTCTATATCGACGATAAGTTCACTTCGGTCGAGGTCCCCATCAACGTCGTCTATGAGATCACGCATACCGAGCCCGGCATAAAAGGCAATACCGCGCAGGGCACCAAGAAGACGGCGACGATCGAGACCGGGGCCCAGATACAGGTGCCGTTGTTTATAGACATCGGCGAGAAGGTCAAGGTCAACACGACGACCGGGGAGTATATCGAGCGCGCGTAGCGCGCCGGGTTCCAGAGGCTGGTTTTCTTCGGAGGGGCGCTACCCCTCCTCGTCTTCTTCGTCCTTTCCTTCCTGCTCCATGCGCGCCTTGAGCATATCCCCAAGCGTCCCCAGGTTCTCGGGAGCCGCCGACGACCGCTCCTGGTAGACCTTCAAGAAGGCCGCGTCCTCTTCCTCGCCTCGGCTGATATCCCCCAAAGAGAGAGCGAGCCTCCTCGTCTCCCGGTCGACCGATTCCACCCGCACCTCGACGGCCTGGCCTTCCCGGAGCACTTCACGCGGGTGGGAGATCCTCTTGCCCGCTCCCAGCTTGGAGATATGGATGAGTCCCTCCACCCCCTCTCCCATGGCGACGAACGCCCCGAAAGGGGCGAGACGGGTGACGGCCCCGTTGTGATAGGATCCCAGGGCCCAGGTCTCCTGGGCGCGATCCCAGGGATCGGGCAGCGCGTCCTTCCGGCTGAAGGAGATCCGGCCGTTCTCCCAGTCCAGCTTCTTGACGACCACCTCGACGGCCTCGCCCACCGAGAGCTTGTCCTCGACCTTCTCCGTCCGGTCCCAAGCGATCTCGGAGATCGGGATCAGCCCTTCAAAGCCGCCGATATCGACGAAGGCGCCGAACGCCTGGATGGAGGTCACGGTCCCGTCGACCTTCATCCCCTCCTTCAACGATTCCTGCAACGCCCGGGCCTTGTCCTGCTTCTCGCTATCCAGGATGGCCTTCCGGGAAAGGACGACGTTGCGCGCGGCGCACTCGATGATCTTGAACTCCAGGGACTTGCCGATATACCCCGCCCGGTCCTCCTCCCGCCGAAGGCCGCTCTGGGAGAAGGGGCAGAAGGCGCGCACGCCGCCGCCGATCTTGACCTCGAAACCGCCCTTCGTCTCTTTGACGACCGTTCCCTCCACCGGGATGCCGTTTCTCCATGCGTCCTCGAGCTGCGCGTGCTGGATGGGGCCCGAACCGATCTTCGTGGTGAAGTGCATCTCCTGGCCCGCCGCGGGCAGATAGTAGGCGCGGACTTTATCCCCCTCTTTGACGCTCAGGTTCCCGGCCTTGTCGAGCATCTCCTTCTTGTCCAGGTACCCCTCGCCCTTCCGGCCCACGTCTAGGAATATCCAATCCGGAGTGATGTTCACGACCACGGCCTCGATCATCTGGCCCGGCTCGAGCCGGGCCTGCTCTTGGAAGCTCTTGTTGAACAGCTCCTCGAAGCTGTCTTCGTTCTCAGGTGCGCCCTCAGGCTGGTTCTCGGTCATCATGACTGTATCCTCTCATGGCTATAATACAACACAACGACGGGCTTAGGCACCCGCCAAGCCCGTGTTTTTCCCGGAATCCGGGGCCGCATGACCATGGGGAAGGGCCGTCGTTGCGTGCGCCGCGGGTCTGTTATAATCTAACCTATAGCTTCCCGGAGGCGCCTATGAGATTCCTCGGCTATCTTTTCGCGGTCCTGCTCATGCTCCTGGGCCTCGTCTTCCTGATCGCGGCCGGCTCCGCGAACACCCTGCCGCGCCTGGTCATCGGCTGCGTCATCATCGCCGGAGGCGTCGGGCTCGTGGCGGCGATCCGTATGCGGGTCCCGGAAACTCGGCTGCACGTCACCCACAAGGTGGACCTCACCGGCGACGTGGGCCTCGAGAGCCTCAAATGCCGGAGCTGCGGCGCGGCCCTCGACGAAAAGAGCGTCGCGATGCGGGAGGGGGCCATCTTCGTGACCTGCCCGTACTGCAAGACGTCCTATCAGATGGAGGAGAAGCCCAAATGGTAGCCCTATTGGACATGTTCCGGAAGAAGCCCGCCGGAGCCGAGCGCCTCAAGTCCTACCGCGTCGAGAAGGACGACTACCTCGCCCGCGTGCACCTGCGCGAGGAGCCGGACGGCTCCGGGGTCATGATCATCAACGCCGCCGTCGTGGTGCACGTCAACGCCACCGCCATGGACATCGCCCGTTGCATCCTGGAAGGCCGCGACCTCGACGCCACATACGCCCGCCTCCGGGAGAAGTACTCCGAGGCGGACCGCTCCCAGGTGGAGGAGGACTTCCGGAAAGTCCACGCCGTCGTCTTCCCTCCCGAGAAGATCGAGGACCGCTGCCCCTTCGAGAGCCTGGCTTCCGCGGACGCCGAGCCCTTCAGCCGCAAAGTCTCGGCCCCGCTCCGCGCGGACCTGGCCTTGACTTACGGCTGCGGCAACGACTGCTCGCATTGCTACGTCGGACGCGACAAGGACATGAAGTCTTTGCCCCTCGCGAAGTGGCGGACCGTCTTGGAGCGTCTTTGGGCCGCCGGCATCCCTCACGTCTGCTTCACGGGCGGCGAGGCGACCGGAAGCCCTCACTTAGTCGAGCTCATCGAGCACGCCGAGGACCTCGGCATGGTCGCCGGGCTCCTCACCAACGGCCGGAGGCTCAAGGACAAGGAGTACGTGGAGCGCCTCGTGGGAGCGGGCCTCGACCACGTGCAGATCACCATCGAGTCCCACGACGCGGAGGTCCACGACCGGATGGTGGGCGCCAAAGCCTTCGCCGAGACGGTCGAGGGGATCAAGAACGCCCTGGCCGCGGACATCCACGTCGTCACGAACACGACGCTGACCACCCTCAACGCCCCGGACGTCGAGCGAACCATCGACTTCCTGCACGGGCTCGGCGTCGGGCACTTCGCGTGCAACTCGATTATCTACTCGGGCGGCGGCCGGACGAGCGGCATCGGCATCCCCGAGGAGGACCTTGAGGGCGTGCTCGAGAGGGTTGTCTCGCGCTCGCACGAGCACGGGATGCGCTTCATCTGGTACTCGCCCACCCAGTACTGCCGGTTCAACCCCAGCGAGCTCGACATCGGGCACAAGCGCTGCACGGCGGGGGAGTACAACATCTGCGTGGAGCCCAACGGGGACGTGCTCCCCTGCCAGTCCTACTTCAAGGCCGCGGGGAACATCCTGCGCGATCCCTGGAAGAGCATCTGGGAAAGCCCGCTCTTCCGCGACTTCCGCGAGCGGCTCAGCGTGCCGGAGGACTGCCGCGGCTGCCCGGACTTCGACGTGTGCGGAGGCGGCTGCCCGCTCGACCGCGAGAACGGCGTCCTGCACTGCGGCGACAGCACCTCGGAGGGATGATGAGGAAACGATCCCTGCTCTTGTACCGCATCGCCGCAATCCTGGCCCTGGTCTTGGCCTCCGCCTCAGCGCGGCCGGCCGCGGCCCAAGACTACAAGTTCACGGTCCCCAGGGTCAGCTGCGACGTCCTGGTCGAGCCGGACGGGAGCGCGAGGATCCACTACGCCTTCACGTTCAAGAACATGCCCGGGGCGCACGCCATCGACTTCGTGGACGTGGGGATGCCGATCAAGGATTACCGGGTCATCAAGGCGCAGGTCGGAGACAGGGTGATCCCCGGTGGCTGGAGCCCCTCCAAATACGTCGAGATCGGCCCGGAGATACCGCTCGGGGCCAACGCCATCGCGGCGGGCGAGGAGGGGGTCGTGCGGGTCGTGGCGGAGGTCGGGCCCGGCCTCGTCTGGCAGGACACTACGGACAAGGAATACGCCGCCTTCCGGTTCACCCCCACCTGGTTCGGGAGCCGATACGTCGTCGGCAGGACCAAGCTGGCCCTCTCCATAGTCCTGCCCGAGGGCGTGGACCCCGAGGCCATCCGCTGGCAGCAGGGACACCCTCCCTACACTTGGAAGGGCTACCGCCCGGATCGCGGCGACCGCCCGGCCGTGGCCTGGGTGCAAGACGTGCGCTTCACGGAGCCCCATATGTTCGGGGTCTCCTTCCCGAAGAAGCACGTGAGCGGCATCCAGCGCATGACGCTCTGGAAGCTCTTCATCCGTTGGTGGCTGGGCGACCCGGGAGCCCGCATGTGGGCCGCCCTGGCGTTCTTCCTCGTCTTCGGGTTGTTCTTCTTCCTGATGACCCGGTTCACGGGCTGGTCGCTCTTCCTCGTCATCCTGGGCGTGGCGAGCTACGTCTTCTACAAGCATCCCCTGGTCCAGCTGGGCCTGTGGCTCTTCATCCCGTTCTGGATCTGGCTGTGGTATCGCGGGTCCCATGGTCCCCGCCCGAAGTACTTCCGGGCGAACCTCTGCGTGGAGAACGGCCAGATCAAGCGGGGGCTGACCGCGGTGGAGGCCGCGGTGCTCCTGGAGCTGCCCCTCAAGAAGGTCGTCAGCATGGTCTTTTTCGGCATGCTCAAGAAGGGGGTCCTCAAGACCGTCGCGCGCGAGCCCTTCACCGTGGACATCAACGGCGAGCGCACGAAGCCTCTCACCGTGACGCGCCCCGACGGGTTCCCGGTCGGCGTGCACGCCTACGAAGGGCGGTTCATGGACGCGCTCAAGAAGCGGCCCGCGAAGGTCGCCGACGCGGACTTCAAGGACGCCATCAAGAGCCTCATCGGCTCCGTCAAGAAGAAGATGCGGGGCTTCGACCTCGATCGCACGCGGGAGTACTACCGGCGCATCGTGGGGCGCGCCTGGAGCCAGGCCAAGTCCGCGGTGGACCTCGGCAAGCGCGAGGAGCTCGTCAACCACAACCTGGGATGGATGCTCATGGAGGAGCGCTTCGGCTCGCGCTGGGAAGAGGTCGAGACCGGAGGCTGGCGCTACCGCCCGCGATGGTTCTACGGCCATCACGCGCCCGCGAGCGCGGGCGGGGCCGTCCCCTTATCGCCCGCGCCGGCCCCCGCCGCTCCCTCCGACGTGGGCCTGTCGGACGTGACGCACTCCTTCGCGTCCAGGATGGAGAGCGTCGGCGACTCCCTCGCCTCGCCGGTGGACTCCTTCATGTCGTCGATCGGAGCCCCGAAAACGACGCACGTCGACCTCTCGGCCTTCGATAAGCTCACCATGGACGCGATCGAGTCCATGGCCTCCGGCTCGGGCGGAGGAGGCGGCGGGGGCTGCGCCTGCGCCGGCTGCGCGTGCGCGTGCGCCTGCGCGGGCGGGGGCCGGTAGCGGAGGCCGCCATCCCTTCCGCCCGCCGCGAGCGCTACGCGCGCCAGGGCCGCTGGTTCTATCCCGTCCGGTCCCGTCTTCTTCTACGGGCCGGGATCCGGGAGCGGCGACGAGTCCTGGACCTCGGCTGCGGAACCGGGGTCGTCACCCGGGAGCTGCGGCGCAGGTGCCGCGGCCGCGTCACGGCCTGCGACGCCGATCCCGGCGTGTTCCGGGAGGCTCCCGCCAATTTCGAGGGCGTGGAGCGGACGGCCGCCCGGGCCGAAGACCTTCCCTTCGAGGACGGCGCGTTCGACCTGGCGTTCACTCAGATGTTCTTCCTCTGGGCGCGCGATCCGGTGAAGGCCGTCTCCGAGATCGTCCGCGTCCTTGAGCCCGGCGGGGTCCTCGTGGCCGCGGCCGAGCCGGACTACGGGGGCCGCATCGAGCATCCCGAGTCCTTCGCCCTCACCGAGGCTCTCGTCCGAGGCCTGCGCAGTCAGGGAGCCGACCCGTTCATTGGGCGCAGGCTGCGCGGGCTCATGATGGAGGCGGGCTTGGAGGTCGAGTCCGGCCTGCATCCCTCTTTGCTCGACCGGGACAGGCTCGGCGACTCGCTGGATGAGGAATACGCTCTGGCCCGCGAACTGGGCGCCGAAAGGAGTCCGGGCGGGAAAGCCCTCGAGGATCTGCGCGAGGACCCGGCCCTGTTCCTGTTCATGCCCTACTTCCACTTCCTCTGCAGGAAGAAGTAGTACGCCTAATCCACCTGGCTGTCGACCTCGCGGCGATGCACGCGCCGCTGCTCCGCGATCTTCGCGATCTTGTCCGCGAACGCCGGGTTCTGGTTCAGCACGTAGTTGAAATCCGAAGCCAACAGCATGAACAGGCGCGTGGGCGCCTCGCAGACGATGGCGGCGTTGCGCTTGGCGTTGCTGAGAAGCGCCATCTCGCCGAAGCAGTCCCCCGCCTCGATCCGGTCCACCTCCTGGGAGAAACCGAAGAAACTCTTCTTGTCCTTGGCCCGGACGCTGACGCAGCCGTCGTAGATGATGTAGAAGGCGTCCCCTTCGGTCCCTTCCTTGAACACCTTCTCCCCGGCCTTGTACTGGTACAGCGTGACATAGGGGAGGATCTTCTCCATCTCCCGGACGGTCAGAGACTCGAAGAAGTCCACCTTGCGCAGCAATTGCCCGAGACGCTCGAAATCGACCGCCGCCATCTTCAGCTTTTTCACCGTCACCTCTCGTCGCCCCGGGTCTCGCCCCGGCGGCTCACTTTCCCAGCAGCGCCTGCATCTTCTCCAGCAGCCGCGTGAACTCGATGGGCTTGGGCTCGTACTCGTCCGCCCCGGCCTCGAGCGCCTTCTCGCGGTCGCCCGCCATCGCGTGCGACGTCAGCGCGATGACGGGGATCTTCCGGGTCGCGTCGTCCGCCTTGAGCAGGCGCGTGACCTGCCAGCCGTCGAGCTCAGGCAGGCTCAGGTCCATCAGGATCAGGTCCGGGGACTCGGCATGGGCCTTGGCCATCCCCTCCTTGCCGTCCACCGCCTCGACGACCTCGAACCCGCGCCGCTGAAGCCGCCGCGACAGCATGTCCCGGTTCATCTCGTTGTCCTCGATCAGAAGAAGCTTGGACATCGCTTGTCTCCCTAACTCGCCTTCTGCCGGGCGTAGCCCAACACCAGCTTCCGGATCTCCTTGAGCAAGTCGGCCTGGCTCCAGAGTCCCTTCTGGATCACCTTCTCCACGAAGCCGTCGAGACGCAGGCGATCCTTGGCCGTCAGCTCCTTGGCCGTGATGACGATGATGGGGACCGACGGCCACAGAGCGCCCTTGCGGAACTCCTCGAGGAACTCGAAGCCGTCCATCTCGGGCATCATCAAGTCCAGCAGGATCAGCCCGGGCTTCTTCTGGGCCACGCTCTGAAGGGCCACCCGCCCGTTCTCGGCCTCGCTCACCTGCCAGCCGGACTTCCTCAGCATGGCCGCGATCATCTCCCGCGTGGTCGTGTCGTCCTCCACGATCAGGACCGGCTCGCCGGAATCGATGCGGCAGAATTTCTGCACCACCTTGACCAGGCGCCCGCGCTCGATGGGCTTCATGAGATAGTCCGAGGCGCCCAGCGTGTAGCCTATCTGGCGCTGGTCGATCATCGTCACCATGATCACCGGGACGTCGGCCAGCCCGGCGTCGGCCTTGAGCTCCTTGAGAACGGCCCAGCCGTCCATCTCGGGCATCAGCACGTCGAGGGTGATGACGCTGGGGCGCGCCTGCTTGGCAAGATGCAGTCCCTGGGCCCCGCTCGGCGCGGTGACCACCCGGAAGCCCTCCTTGCCCAGCATGCGGCTCATCAGGTTGAGCACCACCGGGTCGTCGTCGATGACCAGGACCGTGAACGCCTCCCCCTCCTCCGCGGGCACGACCGGCGCCGGAGCCTCCGGCGCCGGCTTCCCCGCATCGACCCGGGTCGGGACGCGCATAGTGAAGGTCGAGCCCTTGCCGTACTCGCTCGCGGCCGTGACGTCGCCCCCCATCATCCGGCAGACGTTCCGGCTGATGGCGAGCCCGAGCCCCGTCCCCCCGAACCTCCGCGTGGTCGACGCGTCGGCCTGGGAGAAGGCATCGAAGAGCCTCCGCATCTGTTCCGGCTTCATCCCGATGCCCGAGTCGCTCACGCTCAACTCGAGCCAGTCCGCCCCGTCCGCCTTTTTGCGCGCGGCGTCGAGCGTGACCGTCCCCTTCTCGGTGAACTTGGCGGCGTTGGAGAGGAGGTTCAAGAGCACCTGGCGCACGCGGGTCAGGTCGGCGCGCATGCCCCCCAAGTCCTCAGCGGCGTTGATCCTCAGCTGGTTGGAGTTCTTGGCGAGCATCGGCTGGACGATCGGCACCACGTCGTCGATCATCCTCTTAACGTCGAAATCCTCCAGGAAAAGGTCCATCCTGCCGGCCTCGATCTTCGAGAGGTCCAGCACGTCGTTGATGAGCGAGAGCAGGTGCTTGCCCGCGCTCCGGATCTTCTTGAGGTCGGTGATGAACCCCTCCTGCTTGAGGTCCTCCGCCTCCTCCTGCAGCAACTCGCTGTAGCCGATGATGGCGTTGAGGGGCGTGCGCAACTCGTGGCTCATGTTGGCCAGGAAGGTGCTCTTCGTGCGATTCGCCGCCTCCGCCGCGTCCTTGGCCTTCTGGAGCTCGATCTCGACCCTTTTGCTATCCGAGATGTCCATGGCCGCGCAAAGGAAGCCGGCGGGGATCCCCTCCTCGTCCAAGAGCGGCGTCACGGACATGCTAACGGGAAACCGGGACCCGTCCTTGCGCACGTAGGTCCACTCCCGCTCCCCGGACTTCCCCCGCTTGGCGTACTCCAGGAAAAGCCCCACGCCGTCCACCCCGCGATCGAGCTCCTTTCCCAGCTCGCCGCTGCGGGCCGAGAGCTCCTCCTCCACGTGCAAGGCGATGGGGGACAGCTTGCCGACCACCTCGTCGCGGGAGTAGCCGAGCATCTTCTCGGCGCCGCTGTTGAAAAGCTGGATATTGCCCTTCCGGTCCGCCGCGACGATCGACACCTTGGAGGCGGCCTCGAGCACGGCCTCGCGCTGCGAGTTGGCGATCTGGAACCGGTGGAGGAGCTTTTCGGTCTCCTCGAACTGATTCACCACCAGCTGGGCGTTCACGTCCGCGGCCTCGTGCGCGGTGCGGATTTCCGCACGCAGAAGCTCGATCTCTTGCCTCTGCGCGTTCTTCTCTTCGATATCTGCCATATCCGTTCCCGGGTCAGTCGATCCGGCGCCGCAAGCCCGCCTCGCCTCGCGGCGCTTGCGTCCGCGACATCCCGTCAGTCGGTTCGCGTCGCCAGGCGCACCGACGCGTCGGCCATGGCCCGAAGGCCCCGCCCGTCCGCGGCCCCCTCCACGCCCACCAGGGCGAGCTCCGGAACCTTCCCCTCGCAAACGGCCGGAAGCGCATTAAGGAGGTAGGCCAGCCCGTCCGAGTGGCCGTACTCGGGAGCCTCATGCCTCGACAGGTCCTCGGCCTCCAGGGTCACGATCTCCCCGGGCCGGGCGAAGCCCTGGACGGAGTCCACGAACACCACGCGCTCGGCGCCCTCGACGCAGCGCAGCAGGTCCAGCCCGGAAAGCCCTCCGTCGACGATCTCCACGCCCGCGGGCAGCGCCCTCCGGCTCAGGAGGTCGTACACTCTGGGCCCCGCGTCATCGGTGGGGAGCAGGCGGTTGCCCACGCAGACGATCCGGCGGATCCCCCCCGGTCCCATCATACCCGGACCTTCCCGGACGGCCGTCCCTTCCGGAGGGTATGGACGCAGCACACCATGCAGGGGTCGTAGGACCGGAGCACGTGGCCGACCTCCACGGGGTTCTCCACGTCGCGGACCTTGGTGCCGACGAGGGCCTCCTCCCACGGCCCCCGGCGAAGCTGGGAGTCGCGCGGCGACGCGTGCCACGCCGTGGGCGTGATGACCTGGTAATGCTTGATCTTGCCGTCCTCGACCTTGACCCAATGGCCGAGGGCTCCCCGGGCCGCGTGGACCAGCCCGCAGCCTTGCCCGTCTTTGATCTCTCCCGGTTTCACGTAGTACGGGCCATGGTCCTGCATCATCTCCCGCAGCCAGGTGTCCATGGCCGGCATCAGCGTGGCCGGGCGCAGCAGCCGGGCCAGCTCCCTCACGAAGACGTTCGGTCCGTCTTTGCCGGCCAGGTCGGTGAAGAGGGGATCGCCGGCGACCATCCTCTCCGCCAAGGGCCCCGTCTCGGCCGGGGCTCCGTCGTAGCGGGGCGCCTTGGCCCAGGAGTACTTCTCCGCCTCCCCGCCCGTGGCGTACGGCTTGGTCTCCCCCTCGAACGGATGGCGGCCGCCCTCGTAGTCCCTGAACCAGGAATGGGTCACGTGCTCGCTCACCTTCTTCTCGTCGAAGGGCCGCCCCTTCGTTCCCTCGGCGAACCCCGCGGGGGTCAACTGGGGGCCCTTGCCGTTGACGGAAATGGATGTCCGGTCCGGCATCGGCAGCGACCCGTAGCTGAGGAAGTTCCCGTATCCCTTACCGATCCTGTCCAGGCCCGCCTGACGAGAGAAACGGATGTAGAAGCCCAGGTCGCTGTCCCGGTGGACGTCGGACTCCTTGAGCCACGCGTCGAGGTCCGACGCGCTCTTCACCTGCCGCCAGCGATCCAAGGAGCAGCCCAGGACCCGCTCCTCGTACCACTGCCGGTAGCGCCCCAGCAGATTCCGGCACTGGAGGAGGTCGCCCGGCGTGGGGTTCCACGCCACGCCGCCGGGCACCATGAAGGCCGAATGGGGCCACTGACCCCCGAGGATGGCGATGATCTCGACGGCCCTCTTGGTCTCCTTGATGGCCTCGATCACCGTCTCGCCCTTGAAGGGCTCGTAGCGGCGCACGGCCTCATCATACAGGGGAAGGTCCTTGTACGCCGGATTGACGAAGTCCGCCGTGAACATGAGGAACCCGTGGCGCATGTCGCCCTGGATGTGCTCCGTCATCAGGCAGACGTTCCTGAGCCTCTTCCCGTTGTCGGGCACCTTGGCCCCGGAGATCATGTCCAGGGCGCGGGCGGCGGCCGTCAGATGGGATACGCTGCAGAGCCCGCAGATGCGGGAGGTCAGCACCAGCGCGTCCATGGCGGCCCGGCCGACCAGGATGTTCTCGATCCCCCGGAACATGATGCCGGCGCTCCACGCCTCGGAGACGGCGCCGTTCTCGAACGCCACCTTCACCTCGAGGTCGCCCTCCACTCGGTTGGCCGGGATGTTCACGACTTTCTCGTAGGTTTCGACTTTCATGTCTTGCCTCTATATCCCCGTCTTCCTCTTCTTGAGACGCTCCGGCGACGCCACCGCGGCCATCCCCTTGTAGACCATGTAGTGCGCGCGCTTCACGCCGTCCGGCAGGTCGATGGGGATGCCTTCTATGTTCCGCGTCTCGAAGAACGGATGGCGCTTGGGAAAGTCGGGCTGGGTGCAGCCATGGCAGGGCACCCCGACCCGGGTCTTCGAGGAGCGCCTGTTCCAAAGGAGCTTGTTGCAGGGGCCGTAGGTGAGGGGGCCCTGGCAGCCCATATGGAAGAACAGGCAGCCCTTCTCGCCGAAGTCCTTCTCCTCCACGCGGTATTCATGGTACTCGTTCCGGGTGCAGCCCTGGTGGACGACCATCCCGTACCACTGGACCGGCCGGTGGTAATCGTCGAGGTCCAGGGGCGTGCCCGCGGCCAGCGCGCTCAGGGCTCCCACCACCGCCTCGCAGTGCACAGGGCAGCCGGCCAGGTTGATCACGGGCAGCCCGCTGCCGGCGGTAAAGTCCTTGCCGAGGAACCCGCCCTTCTCGGTCTTATGGAACTGCAGGCCCGTGGCCTCCACCTCCCCGTCGGCGACAATCCCTCCGAAGCTCGCGCAGGTGCCCACGGCCACGACGTACTGGGCCCTCTTGGCCAGCGCGGAAACCAGGTTCTTCTTCGGCTTTCCATCCACGGTGTCGTACATCCCCGTGCCGCCCGGCCCGCGGAGGACGGCGCCCTCGACGCAGAGGATGTCCAGCGGCTTCCGGCCGAGCAGAAGATGCTCGTGCAGCTCGTGCCGGTCATTAAGTGTCGGATTGGACAAAGACGGGTGCCAAAGGACATCCACGTCCAGCAGGCTCAGGGCCTCCACCAGGTTGGGCGACTCCGTATTGAGCAACGACATCGAATCGCCCGAACAGCAGCCGGTCTGCATCCAGTACAGGGTCAGAGACATCGAACACCTCCTCGGAAACGTCGCGCTGAAAGCCTTGGGCCCCGAAGGATCAGGCCCGTGGTTCCGGCACGGAACGTCGGGGCCGGCCCGGTCATCATCCTACAAAAACGGCTCACGAAAGCGGCACGCATCTAGCGTACGAAAAAAGCGATCATCTGTCGCTGGCCGCCCCGGGAAGGACGTCCCGGATCCAGACCCCGGCCACCGGCGACATGGAGGTGAAGCGGACCCGGAACAGACCCCCCTCCAGGGCGTCCGTCACCTTCGCGTATACGTTCTCGACGACGGTCCGGCCCTCGTCGGCGCTGAAAGCGAGCTTGAAGTCGCTCAAGGGTTCGGGACGGGCCTGCGACCGGATCTCGGCGTCCGTCGTGGAGAGCCTGACGAGAATCCCTGTCATCGCCGAGGCGCCCACCTCCTTGCCTTCGAGAAGGGTGAACCGGACCGAGACCTCCTTTGGGACCGGGACCAGGCCGCGGCCCCTCTCCGGCAGACGGACACCGCGGCCGCCCCCGAGCCCGAGCAACTCGTGGACCGCCATGGGCTCCAACGCCCCCTTGACCCGCAGATCGAACCGGCGGCCTAGCTCGACGTCGTCCCCGGCCCGCCGGACGGTCTGCTCCGAGACCAGGATCTGGCCGCCCACAGTGTGGCTCTCGATCCTTCCGGTCATATTGACCGGAGGGCCCACGACCCCGTATTTGGCCCGCCTTTGCGAGCCGATGTTCCCCACCACGGCCGGCCCCGTGTGGACCGCGATCCCCATATCGAGGGCCGGAAGCCCCTCGTCACGGAGCCGGAGGCTGATCTTCTCCAGCGCCGCCTGCATCGAGAGCGCGCAGGCCAGAGCCCGCCGGGCGTCGTCCTCGCGGGAGATAGGAGCCCCGAAGATGGCCAGGATCGCGTCGCCGACGAACTCGTCGATGGTTCCCTCGTGCTCGAGGATGATCTCCGTCATCGCCCCGAGATAGTCGTTGAGCATGCGCACGACTTCCTCGGGTTTGAGCCGCTCGGACATGGAGGTGAACCCGCGAAGGTCCGACATCAGGATGGTCACCTGCCTCGTCTCCCCGCCGAGCTCGAGCCCTTCGGGGCTCTCCAGGATCCTCGAGACCACCTCGTCGCTCAGGTAGCGGCCGAAGGTCCGGCGTATGAACTCGTTGCGGACCTCCAGGCCCGCCGCCAGCCTCCGGACCTCCTCCGTGGCGAACTTGAGCGCCAGCTGGGACCTGGTCCGCGCCAGCACGACGGGAAAATCGAGGGGCTTGGTGACATAGTCGTTGGCCCCGAGCCTCAGCGCCTCGACGACATCCTTGCTGGCGCCCTTGGCCGTGGCCATGACCACGGGAAGCTCGGCGATCGACTTATTCTCGCGCACGGCCTTAAGGACCTCCAGGCCGTTGAGCTCCGGCATCATGACGTCGAGGAGAACGAGATCGTACTCCCCCTTGGCGATCATATCGAGGGCTTGGCGGCCGTCCGCCGCCGTGTCGACCGCGTAACCCGCGCTCTCGAGCCGGCGCGCGAGCATGTCGCGGTTCATCTCGCTGTCGTCGGCCACCAAAATTCGCCCCGGCCCGCCCTGTCGGCATACGGCTCCCTCGAGAACGCCCGCTTCCGCCGGCGCGGACTGTCCGGCGGAAGGGGCCGCTGAGGGAGACCACCGCGGGCCTGCCGGACCGCCCGAGCCCGCCTCCTGAGCGGCCGTCCGGCCTCCGGCTCTCGCGCGCTGGCCGGGCCCGCCGAACGCCAGCTCGACGAGCTCGAGCAGGCGCTGGCCGGAGCCCTTGATCTTTTGCAGGTCCGGGACGATCTCCTCCGGCTTGAGGTCCTTGGCCTCCTCCAGGAGCAGCTCGCTGTACCCGATGATGTGCCCCACGCACGTCCGGATGTCGTGGCGGAGGCCCGAGAGCACGTCCTTGCGGCCGTCGTCCTTCTTCGTGGTTGGGTTCTCAGTCATGGGAAGGGCTCCCCGACGCCTCCGGCCGTCAACGACTCTTCTTATATCCTACTAAACTTATAGGGGTCAGCCCGTACAGAGCCCGGCATCGAAGACCGTGCCCGTCGGCCGCCTGAAAGGCGCGCCGCGCGGGACCGCTCTTCGGGACTCACAAGGGCTGGCCTCGAGACGCGGCAGACTACTACAATAGAGGCCCATGCCGTTCCACGTCTACGTGATCGAGCTCGACCCCGCCGTGGCCTCGGCCTCCGCCCGGTTTCGCAAGCGCAATCCCGGCATGGAGCCGGGCGCCAGATGCTTCTACGTCGGCCAGTCCTATCACGATCCCGACTGCCGCTACAGGCAGCACAAGGTCTGCCACGGGAAGGATATCCGCTTCCGGTGCATCTGCGACGCGCGGGCGGGCCTGATAGCCGAGAACAGGTCCAATGTGTACGTCCGGAAGTACGGGCTCTACCTACGGCGCAGGCTCTTCGAGGGACTGAACCCTTTCAGAACGCGGAAGGCGGCTGAGGATGCCGAGGCGAGGCTGGCGAAAAGCCTCAAAGCGGAGGGCCATGGCGTCTGGTGGGCGTAGGAGAATGGCGGCGGCGCTCGCCGCGCTTATGGCGGCATCCCTCGCCGCCGCCGGCGGGTGGGTATGGCTCCATCCGCTCAAGGCCCATAGCCTCCACGTCCGCCACCTGCTCTGGAGAGGCGGCGCGCGGCGGGTGTCGGTCGGCGGGCTGACCGGTTTCCGGAAAGATACCTGCGGCGGCGAGAAGACCTGCCGCTGCGTGGCCCTCATCCACGGCCTGGGGGACGACGCGACCGCGTGGAGGCGCATCCTCGTCGGCGATACCGAAAGCGGGCCGCCCCCTCGGGGATTCAGGCTCTACGCCCTCAACCTGCCCGCCACCGATGGGTCGCGCCCTCCGGAAGACATGGACGGCTTCCGCCCGAGGAGCCAGGCCAAGATCCTCCGGTCGGCCTTGGCCGAAGCCTGCCCGGAATGGACGGTGGTGGGCAACAGTCTGGGAGGCTGGATCGCCTCCTGGTTGGCCCTGGATTGGCCGGAGGGGGTCAAGGATCTCGTGCTGATCGGGGCCGCGGGCTTGTCCGACCCCAGCGGAGCGTCGCGGGAAGCGGCCAGGATACTAACCGACCCCACCTCGGAGGGCCTGAAGGCGCTTCACGGGCGGACGTACTACCGGCCGGCCAAGGCCCCTCCGCGGGTCTGGATCGAGCTGGCCGAAAGGCTCCGGGCAAGGAAGACCACGGCCGTCATATCTTCGATCACCAACGAGGATTTCCTGGACCGGGATATCTCGCGGCTCGCGATCCCGGTGCGGATCATCTGGGGCGAGGCGGACAAAGTGGTCCCCGTCGCGCAGGGAAAGGAGTTCCACCGCCTGATCAAGGGCTCCGTCTTCACGGCGGTCGCGGAATGCGGCCACATCCCGCAGAAGGAATGCCCCGGCCCGGTCAGGCGGGCCGTTTTCCGCTAGCAGCCCGTGGCAAAAGTATTTCGGACGGCGAAATCGCCTGGAGCGAGCCGAGCCAAGGCGCGACGAGGGAGCATCCCTCGACGGGATGTGACCGAGGAGCAACGCAGGCGCAGGCCGCTTCCAGGCGATTGCAGGCCCCGG
>JBDREN010000031.1:0-2248 GCA_043819795.1 Elusimicrobiota bacterium | reverse complement strand
GCCGTACCACCGCAGGCTGTCCGCCCTGGCGGCGCGGGTCAGGATGGGGTTCGACTGTCATACGATGGCCGCGGTCGGCCCCCCCGTCGGGCCCGACCCGGGGCGCGAGCGCCAGGCCGTCTGCCTGAGCGACGGCGACGGTGCCTGCCCCCGGGAGTGGATCGACTCCGCGGCGAGGATCTTCAGGCGGCATTTCCCCGAAGGGGTCTCCGTGAACTCCCCCTTCAAGGGCGGGCATATCGTCCGCTCGCACGCGCGCGAGATCCCATGGATGCAGATCGAGCTCTCCCGAGAGCCGTACGTTTCTTTTGAAGAGAAGGGGCGGCGGGTCCTGGCCGCGCTGGAGCAATGGTGCGAAGAGAACCTGGCGATGGGCGGAAGATGACCGGAGCGGAAGACCGCTTCTCCCACGAGCGCATGCTATTCCGGACGGCCCGCCGGGACGATCCTTCCGTCTGGTCCGACACGTCGCCGGACGGCATGGTCGCCACGGCGCACTACCTGGCGACGGAGGCCGGGGCGGGCGTCCTGGAGCGGGGCGGCAACGCGGTGGACGCCGTGGCCGCCGCGTCGCTCGCGCTGGCGGCATGCGAGCCCGCGGGCTCCGGCCTGGGCGGGATGGCCATGATGGTCGTCCATCTGGCCCGGTCCGGACGGACGTTGTCGCTCAGGGGGCCCTGCCGGGCGCCCCGCCGGGCCACGCCCGAGCTGGTCTCACAGGGAAAGCGCTACCGCGGCCATCGCGCGGTGGCGGTCCCCTCCCATCCCGCGACCGTGGACTACGCATTGAGACGTTTCGGCACGCTGAAGCCGGGCGACGTGCTCGCGCCCGCGATCCGCATCGCCGAGGAGGGGTGTCCCGTCACCAGACTGCAGCATGAGATAGCCGTCCGGTACCGGAAACAGCTGGCCGAAGGCGCGGGCGCCGGTCTTTTCCTGGACGCCGGCGGCGAGCCCCTGGCTCCCGGGACGTGGCTGCGTCAGCCGGTCCTGGCCCGCACCTTGCGCCGGCTGGCCGAGGCCGGGTTCCGGGACTTCTACGAGGGCGAGATCGCCTCGCGCATCGCCGCGGACATGAGCCGGAACGGAGGATTCCTGGCGGCCGACGATCTGGCGGACATCCCGTGGCCCCGAGAGAAGCCGCCCTTGCGGGGCGAGTTCGACGGCGGAGAGGTCTTCACCCTCGGGCCTCCGGGCGGGGGCCTGGCCTTGCTCGAGATGCTCAACCTCTTCGGCGCGCTGGCGGGACCGGGATTCGACCCCGACAGCCCCGAGGGCGTCGCGCTGCTGGCGGGCATCATCCGGCAAGCCCGCCGCGACCGCCGGGAGTACGCGATGCGCATCGGCGCGGAGGACCTGGGCGCGGCGGGTGACTACGCCGGCCTCCGGCACGCCGAGCGGGCAGCCGGCGCCCTCAGGTCCGAGCTCGGCCTGGGCGGGGAAACGTCCCACATCTCCGTCATGGACGGCTGGGGGAACGCGGTCGCGATGACCCAGTCCATCGAGCGGAGTTTCGGCGCGGCCTCGGCCGGCCCGGAACTCGGGTTCCTCTACAATGGATTCTTGCGGGCATTCAATGTCAAGAAGCCTGGGCACCCCCACTACCTGCGTCCCGGCGCGCCGGCCCGCTCCAACGCGGCGCCTACGCTCGTCCTGAAGGGGGGGATTCCCTGGGCGGCGGTCGGCTCCACGGGCTCGGAGCGGACCGCGTCGGGCATCTTCGAGGTACTGGCGCGGCTGAGGCGTCAGCCTCCCTTCGAGGCTGTGCGCGCGCCGCGCCTGCACTGCACCCCGGAGAGCGAAGTGCTCCTGGAGGCGGACCGCTTCCCTCCCGAATTTGTCGCCGCCCTGCCGCCGAAGGGGTTCACGGTCAGGCGGCTCGAGCCCTACGCGTTCGCCATGGGCGGGCTGCAGCTGGTCGTCCGCCGGAAAGACGGGTTCTGCGGCGTGGGGGAGCCCCGCCGCGACGGGGCCGCGGCCGGACCGCGGGCGGAGTGACCCGAGGCCGCCGGCCGCGGGGCTCGCCTGGGGCCGCCTCGGGTCAGATAGTCACGTCCAGCTTCTCGGCGCTGTGGACCAGGATGGTCGTCCGCAGCCTGTCGAGCAAGGGCTCGTAGAGACCGATGAGCGCGGCCTCGCCGCCCTCCTCGGGCACGCCCAGACCCAGGAAGACGACGTCGGCGCGCGAGGATTCGAGCGGTATCATCTGCGTCCAGTGGGTCTTGGTGACGACCACCCGGACCTCCAC